>NZ_JBSVKG010000009.1:0-148847 GCF_054048505.1 Virgibacillus sp. FSP13
TTCGCATTTTATATCTTTTGTGTCAAAAACCACCATCTATTAGAAAACAGCCTAATACAAAAAGCCTCTAGAAAGATTTCTAGAGACTTTTTGTTGGTATTTAGCTTAACGTGAATAGAATTCGACGATAAGTGCTTCGTTAATTTCAGCTGGAAGTTCAGAACGCTCTGGATAACGAGTGTAAGTACCTTCTAACTTATCTGCATCAAATGAAACATATTCAGGTACAAAATTGTTTACTTCAATTGCTTCTTTAACAATGTCAAGGTTACGAGAACGTTCACGTAAACCAATAACTTGACCTGGTTTTAAGCGGTATGAAGGGATATCCACACGTTTACCATCAACAGTCACATGACCATGGTTTACCAACTGGCGTGCTTGTCTGCGTGTACGAGCAAGACCAAGACGATAAACAAGGTTGTCTAAACGTGATTCAAGTAAAATCATGAAGTTTTCACCATGAATACCTTTCATTTTACCAGCTTCATTAAATGTATTCTTGTATTGACGTTCATTCAAGCCATACATGAAGCGAAGTTTTTGCTTTTCTTGCTGTTGCAAGCCATATTCAGAAATTTTCTTGCGTTGGTTTGGGCCATGTTGCCCGGGAGCGTAAGGACGTTTATCTAATTCCTTACCAGTTCCAGTTAATGAAATGCCAAGACGACGGGATTTTTTCCATACGGATCCAGTATATCGTGCCATAAGACATTTCCTCCTTTATATTTTATTTGCATAAAAATAAAAACCGTGTTCCAGTCGCTTGTTCATTTTGTTTTCATGTACCATCGCTCCAGCAGCAGAGAGTTACACGATACACCTCATAAAAATAATGAAGAGGAACAAAATGATTCCAAACGCAGTCCACCTAGGCCGCTTTTATTTTACACAACGATTAGTATATAAGTTTTAACAATGAAAGTCAATGATTTCATCGTAAACTATAAAATTTGAATAAATAAAGATTATTATATGGGAAAAAGTATCTAGATTCGATATAATAAAAATAAAATGGAACGTTTTAAATTATCCTTATGATAGGTGATAATATGATAACAAATGATAGGCAACAAGAAAAGTTACGTGGTATATTTTACGAACTCATTTTAAGTAGTCCGAATTATTCCTATGATAATCTACTTTCCATACTTACGTTGAAGTTGCAGGAACTATTTTGTTTTTCACATGTCGCAATCTATGCTTACAATAGTTGGAACAATTCGTATGAGTTAACGGATGGACACACAGAGGGGATGTTCAAGCCACGTCTTTTTAATAGTGAATTTAAGACACATGACCATTCCATTATTCAGGTGAACGGGAAGCAAGTACTTCAGGATACATCGGATTTATCAGATTCATTCGTCATTCCATTAGCACCAAAGAATGAATCCACTAGTTTTATATTTGTATCCATCCCGAGACACGGAGAATTAGTCTCAATTAAATCACTCAACTCTTTGAAAAAACAACTCGAACAATTTCTTCGCGTTATTCATTACCATAATAGGAATGAAGAAAACAATAAAAAGGATAAATTTCTGTTTGATTTAACATCGCGTTTTTATGCTTTAACAAATAAACAAGATATCTTGACAGAAATTACGAATGCAATAAACAAACTTTATCCAGACTTTACCTTTTACTTGCTGCTCTCACAGGACTATGATGTGGAAGGTTCCTTACCGATTAGAACTATCGAATACAGTGACGATGCCACGAAACGTGTTAGTACACAAGCGTTTATGACTGGAGAAGTACAATTGGAAGATCGAATGCATACGAAAAATACGTGCCTATATGCCCCGTTGAAAGGGAATCAGGGTGTTTATGGTGTGTTGCAAATTATCACCCCACAAATCGTCAATTTTCCAGAAGAGGAAATTACGTTTATTATCCAATTTGCTAGCGTTGCAGGGAAGGCAATTGAGAATGTTACGCTGTATTTGCATTCCAAACACTTGGTTGCTGATTTGAAAATGATTAATGATGTGACACATAAATTAAATTCCAATTTGAAGCGTTCCGAGATTACTGCAATTGTGAAACAGAAAATTGTAGATGTATGCAGCGCAACACAAGTGGGTTTTGCCTATTATCAAGAAGAAAAGGGAAATAGCTTTGATATGTTATCCGGTAGTACAGACTTTTTTTATTCAAAAGAAGGCTTCGATATTACAGAACACATACTTGATAATATGAAGTCGAATAAAGAGCCCATTTTTAGTGGTGATTATACAAATGTGATACAAGAACTCCCATATCGTTCTGTAATGGCGATTCCTATGCTCCATTCTGGCATGATACATGGTGTGATTATCATTATGCACGAAAAAGGCTATTTTTTCTCATTTGATAGTTTTAAATTAATGCAATCACTGATTCAGCATTCTACTTTAGCGTTGGCAAATTCAATTTTGAAAGATAAGCTAGAGAGTGCAGTGATTACCGATTATCTCACAAAACTTTATTCTAGGAACTATTTGGATGAAAAGATTCAGGAACACATAACAACAGGTGAAAAAGGTGCGTTAATTTTATTTGATATTGATGATTTTAAAAAGGTTAATGACAGGTATGGGCATTATATAGGGGATGAAGTGATTAAACAAGTTGCCAAAATTATTAAAATGCATTTGGGAAAAAATGATATCCCTGCCCGTTGGGGTGGAGAAGAGCTGGCGATTTATTTACCGAACGCAAGCATTGATGACGGTGTTAAAATGGCTAGTCAAATTAGAAAACAGGCGGAACACGATACGGACCCGATGATTACGTTATCTTGTGGTGTATCAACGTGGTCTGATAAAATAAATGATTCTGTTCAAGCTGTCTTTATCCAGGCTGATAAGGCTTTATACGAAGCGAAAAACACTGGGAAAAATTGTGTTGTAAATGGGAACGTGTTGACAAAGGATTAGAAGACACGAAATGTTGCGTCTTAACAAGGAACGCAACATTTCGTGTTTAGGAATATAAAATTTTTAAAAGAATTAACTTAAAAAGTCTTCTACAATTCGAGCGTATTTCTCAATGTAAAATTCGTCTGTTTCATCGAAGCGATTTGTACTTGGACTGTCAATATCAAGGACGCCATATATTTCATCATTTACAACTAATGGTATAACAATTTCGGATCTGCTTGCACTATCACAAGCAATATGTCCAGAAAACTGATTGACGTCGGCTACTCGTTGTGTTTTTCGTTCGCTTACTGCAGTTCCGCAAACCCCTTTACCATACGGAATCCGGATACATGCAGGTAGGCCTTGAAATGGTCCGAGAACTAATTCGTTTTCTCTCCAGATGTAAAATCCGACCCAATTGACATCTTCCAAGAATTGATTTAATAGTGCAGATGCGTTAGACAGGATGGCAATGGAATCTGTTTCGCCATCTGACAATGCTTTTAATTGTTTTAAAACCAACTCGTAATCATCCGCTTTGTTTCCTGAATAACTTTTTACATGAAACATTACACATTTTCCCCTTTCAGTAGATGAATTTCGACAACTGTATGCAGTTAATGTCGAGAAGAACTTGCAGGATATTTGCTCACTTTGTCGTAAATATGAAGTAAGGAGATGAAAATAGTGAAAAATAATCCCTCAAAACAAAAAGTAATCGACGCAGCATCCGCGCTATTTTACCAAAAAGGGTTTGACGGTACATCAGTGCGCGACATAGCTGATAAAGCTTGTGTTAACGTTTCATTGATCAGCTATTATTTTAAAAGTAAGCAAGGCCTTTTAGAACACGGTGTAACACAATATTATGAAACCTACCTTAAAACGGTTGAAGAAACATTGCAACTATCTGAGACAGATTCAAAGCTTGAAAGATTAAAAAAGTTAGTGGAGACAATTATACAATATAGACAAAATAATCACCAATTTTCTAGCTTTATTTTACGTGAGCTCTCCCTTGATTCTGTTTTTGTCCGGGAAATGGCAGTTACATACATAGCAAAAGAAAATTATTATTTAAGCAATGCTTTTTTCTCGATATTGGAAAAACAGCAAACGCAACATATCGATCGAGAATTTTTATTTATGCAATTAAAAGGAATGTTAATAACACCATATGTTTTGCAAAATGAGTGGAAAAATCAAGTGATCGGTGAGCAGTCGCATCATATGTTTGTGAAGAAATATGTAAGCACCATACATAAATGGCTAGATTTTATTGTTTCATAGGGGGGGGAATGAGAGAAATTGGCTTGTATGTTAAAAGCCATTCTCTTTTTTTCAAAATCACATAAAAAATTTGTCATATCGTTAATTTATTTGAATTTTTTTAGCCAAAATTGTTGTATACATGGTATCATAAATATAATAATGATAGAGTCGACATTTTTAAAATAGATACCTGTTTTTAAAAATAGAGTCTAAGGGGAATTAATCCTCTTATACAGGAAGGAATAGATTAGGAGGCTTTTTATGGCATATATCATTGGAACTATACTAGTTATAATCGCATTAATTATTGTTGGCCTTATTTTACGAAAACGGGTATATGATGTTGTTGATCGGCAAGAAAGCTGGAAAATGGATATTATGAACCGGAATATTGCTTCCGAACTGCAACGGATTAAAAATCTAAATTTATCAGGCGAAACACAAGTTAAGTTTGAAACCTGGAAGGAACGCTGGGAGTACATTATAACCCGCGAATTGCCAGACATTGAAGAGTACTTATTAGATGCAGAAGAGGCTGCAGACAGATACCGTTTCTCAACAGCAAAAAAAATCTTACGTAAGGCTGAACAAACATTACAATCGATCGAAAGTGATATTGAAAACATATTACAGGAATTAGATCAATTGCTTGAGTCAGAAGAAACAAGTCGATTAGAAATAGAGCAAATTCAACCGGAAATGAAGGAACTGAAAAAGAAGGTGTCCCAGCACCGGTATCAATATGGCAAGGCAGATGTTCATTTTGATAACGCAATTGATAGACTGGAAGAGCGATTGAAACAATACCATGAATTCACTCAATCAGGTGATTATCATGAAGCACAACAACTTGTTGACGAATTAAAAATGGAGTTTGCGACAATTCAGCAGCAAATTAATGATTTTCCTACTATCTATAAGTCATGTAAACACGACTTACCGGGACAACTAGATGAGTTACTCACAGGAATTAAAGGTATGAAAGATGATGGATATCGTGTCGAACATCTTGGTTTTGAAAAAGAAATACATAACTACCAACGACGCTTGTCAGATTGTGTTACTTCTTTAGATAAAGGTGATTTAGAAGATGCCAGACAAATTATTCCTGAACTGGAAGAAAGAATAAAAGAAATGTATGTGTTGCTTGAAAAAGAGGCCATTGCCAAAAACTATATTGAAACACAAATTCCGAGTTACCGTCATTTATTGGATGAGTTAAGTACATCTTTTCACGAGACAAAAATAGAAGTTGAGGAATTAAAACAAGCCTATTATTTTGAAGATGGGGATATGGAAAAATACCTAACATTAGACAAAGCGATTTCCCAACTGAGAAAACAACTTGATGAATTATCAACCGAGATCGAGAATGATGACACATCTCATATGGAATTGCGTGAAATGGTTGAGGCAGGTTTTCAACAAATAGAGTCATTACAAGCGGAACATGAAGCATTCAAAAAACGTATTCGTGCCTTGCGAAAAGATGAATTGGAAGCGAAAGAGAAGTTATCAGAAATAAAAAATCAGCTTAATGACACATTGCGAAAATTGAATAAGAGCAATATCCCAGGTGTACCAACGTTTATTTGGAATTTGTCTGAAACGGCAAACGAAAAAAATGCCCAAGTTTTGAAGACATTAGAAAAGAAACCATTGGATATTACCGAAGTGCAACATGCATTAACACAAGCAGAGAAGGCAATTGATACAGTCGTTGAACAAACAGATATGATGCTTGACCAGGCCTATTTAACGGAGCAAGTGATTCAATATGCCAACCGGTATCGTAGTCAATACCCTCTTTTGGCAGCTAAGTTAGCTGAATCTGAACGTTTATTTCGATCATATGAATATGAATTATCACTTGAACAGGCAGCTAAAGCGCTAGAAGAAATTGAGCCAGGTGCATTAAAACGAATTGAAGCAATCCAGGAAGAAGAGGTATTGAATTAATATATAATGAGAAAATGATTTACTTTCAGGCTGTCTTATGGAGTGGGATTGACATATCCTTTCCTTGAGTCAGCCTTGCTTATTGATCAAGTTTTAGCATACAAAAAGTTAGGAGTCAAACGAATGATTTATTTAGATAATAGTGCTACAACGAAACCACATCCAGAAGTACTAAAGAGTTTTCAGCAAGTATCTGAAACCTATTTTGCTAATCCCTCCTCCATCCATCAGTTTGGTGGTGAAGCTGAAAAACTGTTATTGACAGCAAAAGACCAGGTAGCACAAATATTGCAGGTAGAACCGAATGAGGTTATATTTACTTCTGGTGGCACGGAAGGCAATAATACTGCAATTAAAGGAATTGCCTTGCAGCATCAAGCTCGTGGTAAACATATTATTACAACAACCATTGAACATCCATCCGTTATTGAAGCATGCCAAGCTTTAGAAACGTTAGGTTTTGAGGTGACCTATTTACCTGTTAACCAAAATGGTGTAGTATCAGTTAAGGATTTAATCCATGCTATTCGTGATGATACAATTCTGATTAGTGTTATGCATGTAAATAATGAACTTGGATCTGTTCAGCCAATTGAGGAAATTGGCCTAATTGCTAAAGAACATCCCAAACTGTTCTTTCATGTCGATAATGTACAAGGTTTGGGTAAACTGCCATTGGATTTATCTGATAGTGGGATTGATTTATGTACAATGTCAGGACATAAGATCCATGGTTTAAAGGGAACAGGAATACTATATGTAAATAAACGGACTAAACTTTTTTCTTTGCTTCATGGTGGTAATCAAGAACAAGGTATTCGGTCTGGAACGGAAAATTTAGCTGGCGCCGTCGCGATGGCAAAAGCATTACGATTAATTACAGATAGGCAGAAAAACGATGGGGCTGCAATGTTGGAATTGAGCAACTATCTTTGTAATGAATTAGTTAGCATGGACGGTGTCGAAGTAAATACACCAAAAGATGCAGCACCACATATTATCAATTTTTCTGTTCCTGGAGTAAAACCTGAGGTCGTGATTCATATGTTGGGTGAACAGCATATTTATATTTCAACCAAATCTGCATGTTCATCAAAACAAACAGATGAAAGTAAAATTTTAGCTGCTTGTGGGTTTAATCAAGCAAGAACCATCTCAGCCCTAAGAGTAAGTCTATCTTATGATTCAACAGAAGAAGAAATAAATATATTTTTAAATGCGTTAAAACAAGCAATTCGTCAATTTAAAGAAGTTATGGAGTAGATACGAATGGAATTTGATCATATATTAATACGATACGGTGAAATGGCTTTAAAAGGAAAAAACAGGAAAAAATTCATCGTTCAGTTACAAAACAATGTAAGGCGAAAATTAAAAGAATTTCCGAATGTAACGGTTAAACGTACACAGGGAAGAATGTTTGTCCTCTTGAATGGTGAAGCACCGGAACCTGTTATGGCAAAATGTCAAGAAGTATTTGGGATTCAAAGTCTCAGCCTAGCAGTTAAAGTGAAAAATGATGAGCAAGCGATAAAGGATGCAGCATTATACGCACTTAAGGACAACGAAACTGTTCGTACATTTAAGGTATCTGTTAAGCGAATCGATAAAGATTTCCCAATTCGGTCTCAAGAGATGAATCAAGTAATCGGCGGATATCTGTTAAGCAATACTTCAGGATATAAAGTGGATGTACACCATCCAGATTTGGAAATTAAAATAGAAATTCGTACAGAAGCGACTTATATAACCTCCAGTAAAGTTCCTGGTTTGGGTGGGCTGCCTGTGGGAACTTCGGGAAAAACGTTACTTATGCTTTCTGGTGGAATTGATAGTCCTGTAGCCGGATTTTTAGCAATGAAACGTGGTGTGGAAATCGAAGCAATTCATTTTCATTCTCCACCTTTTACGAGCGAGCGTGCGAAACAAAAAGTTCTGGACCTAGCAACAAGCTTAACTGAATATGGAAATACTGTGAAGATGCATATTGTACCGTTTACGAAATTGCAGCAGACAGTATTTCGCGAAATGCCTGATGGATATGCAATGACAATTATGCGTCGGATGATGTTTCGAATTAGTGAGATGGTTTGTAATCAGGAAAGCATCTTATCGATTACGACCGGTGAGAGCCTGGGACAGGTTGCTAGCCAAACGATGGAGAGTATGAACACGATCAATGAGGTAACAACGATTCCGATCATTAGACCATTAGTTGCTATGGACAAAAACGATATTATTAAGATATCCCGTAACATTAACACGTATGATATTTCCATCAGGCCATACGAAGATTGCTGCACGATTTTTGTACCGAAATCGCCAAAGACAAGACCAAGACGAGAAAAAGTGAATTACTTTGAAAATCAAATGGATTTCACGGATTTACTGGAAGAAGCCGTCGAAGGAATTGAAGTTGTAAAGTTAACAAACAACCGTGACACTGTACAAAAATTTGCGGATTTATTGTAAAAACGTTGTGTAACTTACAAGAACTACCAATAGAAAAAGTGTATGTTTACCCTCCACGTTACACACTATAAGAGTACCAAGGAGGTGATGAACACATGGCTTCAAACAATAATTCAAACCAATTAGTTGTACCAGGAGTACAGCAAGCATTGGATCAAATGAAGTTTGAAATTGCTCAAGAGTTTGGCGTTTCACTTGGTGCAGATACTACTTCACGCGCAAACGGTTCAGTTGGTGGAGAGATTACGAAACGACTAGTTACAATGGCTGAACAACAATTCGGTGGGTATCAGTAATAACAACAAAATTAAAATTTAATGGCTGAAGGGCTGCCTTACATAGGCAGCCCTTCAATTGTTGTGAATAAAAAACTTTATAAAAAGGTTCTCTTTACACGATCCCAGTATGAATTATTTTTAAGTTTGACTGTTTTAATCACTTTTTCACTGAGTGCCGCGTTAATAGTTTTAATATTCTTGATTGGAAATGCTTCATTATCCAAACCAATGATAGGATGGTCATTTCCATCTTGAATAATTTCCAATGTTAATTTTCGATTTTGATGCAATACAAACGAGGAACCAAGTGTACGAAATCGGTTGTTGTTAAGTGACGCAAGCTCGGAAACTTGAAAGCAAGGGATTTTTGGATCGATAACAGCCCCGTTTGTTGATTTGTTATAGCCTGTACTTCCGGTAGGGGTTGCTACAATTAGTCCATCACCGCGGAATGTCTCGAAATACTGATCATCAATTAATACATCCATTGCAATTGTTTTTATTATCGTTGATCGAATACTAACCTCGTTCAAGCAGTAAGACAACGTTTCATTATTAACCATAACATTGATAACAGGGAACTTGCGAACTTCCATTTCCTCATTTTCCATGGAGTATAACATTTCGTCAAAGGTATCCATATTAAAATCGCAATATAAACCAGTTTCGTCTGAACGTGTTATTCCTGAATATAAGCAATCCTGACGAAATCCTGTTTTTCGAACTGCCTGCAAAAAAGCACCATCACCACCGACACTTATAATAATACTAGCATCATCTGGGTGATCAACAATTGAAAAGCCATTCTTTTTTGCTAAAGCAAATAAAGGTTCAAGCTCCTTCTCTAGTTCGTTTTCTTGTTTGTAATAAAAATAAATATTTTTACGGTTTGGCATAGTCAACGCCGCCTCCATTATAAAATAATCTTTTTTTAAGTTTATCATTTTTTCTATTTAGTTGCGATTTTTGGTTAAAAATAGCATATATGTAACAGAATAGAAAGGTATTGTTTTACTTTTTTACATATTAGGGAATTCTTTTAAAGTGCGAGTTCAAGAAGGAGGATAAAAAGGACCGCGTCGACTAAAACCGCTGGCGTCCTGCAGCAATGCCGACACTAGCACGTCCTGTGCGTCGAAAGTTCAAGGCGGCGTAGCTTTGAGTACCGGAACGGGCTTCTATAGGATATGGTGACTTCTGCGTTGCCCACAGGACGTGGCGGTTTTAGCAGAAGTTCCTTAGCCCGTGAGGAACGGTGAGTCTTGCCAACGAAGAAATTCGATGTGTCATTTTTACCGGACTTTTTGAACAACCTTTTAAAGTGACGTATAATCAGCATTCGTTAAATTAGTGCGAATGTAGGGTTCTTGTATGGAGTTGATAGTCTTGATTTGGATCATCATTTCTTTATTTATTATCATTTGTATTGTACTCATCCTGTCAAAAATATACATAATAGTTTCACTTGAATATCTTGAGGATAAACAAATACTTCATGCCTATATAAAACTGTACGGAATTCGAATCTTTAAAAGAAGGATTGATCTGTCCAAGTTGGATACATCGAATTCGTGGGAGAATACATTTAAAGATAAAAATTTTAAAGAAAGCCTCGAATATATTTATCATGTTACCGAAAACTTTTTTGAAATGGTAAATGATATCGCGATGGCGACTCGGATATTTTTAAATCGTTTATCTGTACATAAGTTAGAATGGTATACCAATTTTGGTACTGGAGAGGCAAGCGGAACAGGATTGGCAGCTGGTGGTATATGGACAGTAAAGGGATATATGATTGGTTTACTGGACAATTTAAGTCAACTTAAATGTACCCCGGATTTGCAAGTTACTCCCTATTTTCAAGGTAAATTTATTTATTCAAAATTTGATTGTATGGTATCGATTAGAATAGGACAAGCTATACACGCACTTATTAAAGTGATACGGAAATCATCGTTTCGAAAAAAAGAAGCATTGATTTAAAGGAGGATCCAAAATGAGTGAACATCCAATACAAGGATTAATGACGACGGCAATGGAAAATTTAAAAGATATGATTGAAGTAAACACCATTATTGGTGATCCAGTAGAGTCACCAGATGGAAGTGTGATTATTCCGGTTTCAAAAGTTGGTTTTGGCTTTGCAGCTGGAGGAAGTGATTTTAGTGGAAAAAAGAAAGGCTCTGACCAAGGTGGCGGTGAGCAAAAAGGGATGCCATTTGGTGGGGGGAGTGGTGGAGGTGTATCCATTACTCCGGTTGCATTTTTAATTGTAAGTGCCAAAGGAATTAAAATGGTCCACCTTGATGGAAATACCCATTTGGTTGAAAAAATGTTGGATTTTGCTCCCCAAGTAGTGGAGAAAATACAGCAAATGTTAAAGGAATCTGGCCAATCAAAGAAACCAAAAAAGCAACATAAAGAAAAAGAAGACGAAGATAAAGAGCAACAATCAATTTACGATATATAAAACGGAACTACATTTAAAATTTGACGATGGTTTTAGTGAATAAGTGACTGTTCACAAAACTGTTACAACTTTTAGGGGCATGATAATGGACACTTGCTGACAAATTATTCATAATAAGAGTGAGGAAAAAGAAAATAGGAGGAATGATTCGTATGGCAAATGTTACATTCAATCAAGATCCTGTCACACTTCTTGGCACTGAAGTTAAAGTAGGGGACAGTGCACCAAACTTTACCGTATTATCAAATGAACTTAATGAAGTCTCATTGGATAATTACCAAGGAAAAGTGAAATTAATTGCAGCTGTACCTTCTGTAGATACTGGTGTTTGCGCAGAAGAAACAAGGCGTTTTAATGAAGAGGCTGAGAAGATTCCTGGAGTTCAGGTGTTAACCATAAGTATGGATTTACCATTTGCACAAACACGCTGGTGTGCGGCAAACGGCATCAAAAATCTTGATACGTTGTCAGACCATCGTGATGCTGATTTTGGTGAAAAGTACGGTGTTTTAATTAAAGAATTACGACTGCTTGCCCGAGCTGTTTTTGTGATTGATTCAAACGATAAGATTACATATGTTGAATATGTAGACGAAGTAACGAATCATCCGGATTATCAAAAGGCACTTGAAGCAGCTAAAAGCGCAAAATAGTCAAGTTAAAGTCTCTCTTGCTTTTAATAGTAAGGAGGCTTTTTGTTTATTTCCACTAAAATTTTGCTCCATTACTAGGTTCATTAATTTGTACATACGTACCCATCTTTTGTTACAATGATAAAGCTTAGATGGAACGGAGGATGGACAGATGGAAAAAACAAATGTAGAAAAACTTTTCGACTGGATCGATCAGACGTCATTAATGATCCAACAAAATAAAAATGAACCATACTTAGATAGTTTAGCAACCACATTGGAGTGTCTTTTTAACCAGAATGTTACCGATGATGTGGATGATATAGTAGCACAAAAAATCCAGCATGCATTAAAGAATTTGCCGTTTCATTCCTTTGAGACAGAAGAAATTCATAAGGCAATCCAACTAGCAATTTTAAAAGGGATGAAAGATTCGACTCAGCAGCAACATCTGATGACACCTGAAGCAGTAGCATTATTAATCGGATACCTTGCTGAAAAAGTAACGAAGGGGTACGAAAAACTTCGGGTATTTGATCCAGCTTGCGGTACAGGAAGTTTACTGACAACTATCGTAAAACAACTAAAGCAACCAACAGAAGCATTTGGCAGTGAAGTGGATCCAACGCTAATCAAGCTTTCTTTATTAAATGCTAATTTACAAAAAACAAATATTGAATTTTTTCATCAGGATAGCTTAGGTCCGTTTTTGTTAGATCCGGTTGACCTAGTTGTCGCTGATTTACCTGTTGGATATTATCCAGATGACATACGTGCAAATGATTATGAATTAAAAGCGGATGAAGGACATTCTTATGCGCATCATTTATTTATTGAACAAAGTATGAATTATACAAATGATGGTGGATATTTAATTTTTGTCATTCCAGATTTTCTATTCAATAGTGATCAAGCGGATAAACTTCATGCTTATTTACAAAAAAATGCTCATATTATCGGGGTTTTACGTCTACCAGAAAGTGCGTTTAAATCAGAGAAAAGCGCAAAAAATATCTTAGTGTTACAGAAAAAGGGCAACCAAACAAGTTCACCGAAGCAACCATTGCTTGTGCAGCTACCATCATTGAAAAATGCGAAGGCAATGAATGATATTTTAGATCAGATGAACAGTTGGTTTGCAAATTATTTAGGGTGAAAGGTTGAACCATTATGCAAAATATTTTAGCTATAAATGCAGGGAGTTCCTCATTGAAATATCAATTGATTCAAATGCCTGATGAGAAGGTATTAGCAAAAGGCGTATTTGAACGAATTGGGCTAGAGGGTCCTATTTTTACTATAGTGATCAACGGAGAAAAAGAAAGTCTACAAGTAGATATACCTAGTCATGAAGCAGCTGTCAAATGGTTGTTAGAACGCTTAAAAACTTCAGGAGTTATTCAATCATTGGATGAAATTAGTGCCATTGGTCATCGTGTTGTCCATGGTGGGGAACGTTTTACCGATTCTGTGAAATTAACAGATGAGGTTGTTCATGAAATTGAAGAAGTATCAGAATTGGCTCCACTCCATAACCCAGCAAACTTAACAGGTATCCAAGCATTCCAAGAAGTTTTGCCAAACGTTCCAATGGTTGCTGTTTTTGATACAGCATTTCACCAAACCATGCCGGAAAAATCGTATTTATATAGTCTTCCGTATGAATATTATGAAAAATATGGTATACGAAAATATGGTTTTCATGGTACATCACATAAATACGTAACACAACGGGCTGCGGAAATGTTGGAAATCCCACTTGAACAACTACGCTTGATTTCTTGTCACCTAGGAAATGGTGCAAGTATCTCAGCTGTTGAACACGGAAAATCAATTGATACTTCAATGGGTTTTACACCGCTTGCAGGAGTGACAATGGGAACGCGATCCGGTAATATTGATCCAGCTTTAATTCCGTATATCATGGAGAAAACAGGGCAATCTGCAGATGATGTTATTCATGTATTAAATAAGCAGAGTGGTATGCTAGGATTATCTGGGTTTTCTAGTGATCTTCGGGATATTGAGGAACAAGCAGACGTTAATGATCGCGCGGAACTAGCCTTAGAAGTTTTTGCAGCCCGTATTCACAAATATTTAGGATCCTATGCAGCCAGAATGTCAGGAGTAGATGCGATTATTTTTACTGCGGGTGTCGGGGAAAATAGTGCAACAATCCGGGAAAAAGTATTAACAGGATTAGAATTTATGGGTGTGTACTGGGACCCATCCTTAAATAATGTTCACGGTAAGGAAATGTTTATTAACTATCCACATTCCCCTGTAAAGGTAATGGTAATTCCGACAAATGAAGAAGTGATGATTGCTCGTGATACAGTACGTCTAACATCATAATTGAGGCTGTTAGCGGTTGTAGTACACGAAATCCCTGAATAGTGAAGTGTATTGAACTGCGGTTCTGAGCTTTAACTAGGAGAGGAGCTAAGTGAGTTTATGGTACATCATGTCACACATCGTTCTGTAAATTGTATGGTGATCACAATTAGTGATACAAGAACAAAGGATATGGATAAAAGTGGTAAGTTAATGATGGAATTTCTTGAGCAAGCGGGACATCATATTGTGTTATCAGAAATCGTTCCAGATGAAAGCGTAGCAATTCAAGAAATGATTAAATTTGGTATAGGGAATCCAGCTGTTGATGTAATTTTAACAAATGGTGGTACAGGGATTTCTTTTCGTGATGTTACAATTGAAACAGTTAAAAGCATGCTTGATAAGGAAATGACTGGCTTTGGCGAAATTTTCCGGATGCTTAGTTATCAGGAGGATATTGGATCAGCAGCAATTCTTTCCCGTGCCATTGCTGGAGTAATTAGTCATACTGCGATATTTGCAACGCCAGGTTCATCTGGTGCCGTTAAACTAGCCATGGAAAAATTAATTATTCCTGAACTATCGCATGTTGTTCAGGAGATTAAAAAAGATTTAGATCAGCATTAAAAACGCCTCCTTCAGAAAAAAGAAGGCGTTTTTAATGTCACCTGACAACTAATACGTCACAATTGGCATAACGAGTTATACTTTCGGATACACTACCAATTAAAAACCGCTCAACAGCATTCATCCCGGTCGCACCACAAATAATCAAATCAGCTTGAAAGCTATTTGCCACATCCTTAGCAATCTTAACCTTTGGAGAACCATATTCAACACAACGGATAATATCATCTATGCCTGATGAAGTTGCTTTTTCCATATATCCATCCAATAATTCCTCCGCATAATTTTCGGAGCGTTCTGCTAAGGTACGATCGTATGCCTCAGCAGTTGCAAATGTCCTGGAGTCAACAATATGGGTGAGAATCAGCCTTGCTTTATTTCGTTTTACAATATCCAATGATTTGTCAAACGCAGCATCTGATGCGTTTGATCCATCGACGGCAACGATAATATTTTTGTATTCGAAGTCCATTTAGCATCTCCCCTTTTTATATGTTTACCCTTTGTTACTACACCGTAATCCTACTTGCTAAAACTGGAAAGAAAAACTACTTTTTTGTTAAAGATTTGTGTACATACTAAGTATTACGGAGGTGATAACTTGTCGAAGAAAAACTTCCCTTTTGAAGATAAAAAAGGCGTTGAATCGGTGAAAAACCAGTTAATAGAAAGTTATCAAAGTGGTGTTATTGAAGATAAAGAAAATTTATCTAATAACAGAAGTATTCACACATTTAATAATCAAAAAAGATAATGGCCCACCAAATCCATCCCGGT
This sequence comes from Virgibacillus sp. FSP13, assembly GCF_054048505.1. Lineage (NCBI taxonomy): Bacteria > Bacillati > Bacillota > Bacilli > Caryophanales > Bacillaceae > Virgibacillus > Virgibacillus sp. FSP13. The sequence continues at coordinate 15,737 of NZ_JBSVKG010000009.1, forward strand.
ATCCCGGGGTGGATTTATATTTTAAGTAATGAAAATAGGCATTTCCGCTTTTCTTTTGTTTCCTTCTTTAATCTAGTATATTATGGTATAATTCCATTCATGATAAGTGGTTCACTTCCTTAGACTTATTGTAGAGGAGGAACAAAATGGGACATGCATTAATAACGGCAGGAACATCTGGATTAGGAAGGATGGTTATCGAGGCTTTTTTGCGGGCTGGACATAATGTAACAACAACGTATCGAAGCAATTATGACAAAGCCATTGAGGTAAAGAATGAACTGGCTGCCTATCGTGATTCGTTAACGATTGTTCAAGCTGATGTAACGAATAAGCGTGACATTGAAAATTTAATAAATGAAGCAGTGAAAAATTATGGTGGGATCGATTATTTGATTAATAATGCGGGGCCGTTTATATTTGAACGAAAAAAATTACTCGATTATACGGAAGATGAATGGCATGATATGATTGGTGGAAACTTGGATGCAGTATTTTATTTATTAAAATTGACGATTCCGTTTATGCGCGAGCAACATTTCGGACGTATTATTAATTATGGATTCCAAGGTGCAAATAGTGCTTCCGGTTGGCTATACCGTTCTGCATTTGCCGCAGCTAAAAGTGGCTTGGTTTCGTTAACAAAGACAATCGCCTTTGAAGAAGCGGAGTACCAAATCACGTCAAATATGGTATGCCCTGGTAATATTGTAGGGGAAATGAAAGAGTCACGTATTGAACAGAGCCGGAAACAACACGATGATTCAACACCAATAGGCAGACCAGGAACAGGAGAAGATATTGCACGGACTATTCTATTTTTATGTGACAAGGATTCCGATATGATTACCGGTTCTATTTTTGAAATAACTGGTGGACTCGACGTGATTAATCGTTATCGTTAATGGAGTAACTTTTGATGCATTTTCCAAAAAACTTTGTTACAATGAAAGTGCTTTCAAGGCAGTAGTGAAGTTCTCGAAAAATTTGGGAAAGAAAATAGGAAAACCAGGGGAGGTAGTTGAAATGAAAATAGGGGTACCAAAAGAAATAAAAAATAACGAAAACAGGGTTGCAATGACCCCTGCTGGAGTTTTATCACTAAAAAACGCAGGTCATGATGTATACGTGGAATCTGGTGCAGGATTAGGATCAAGTTTTACGGATGATCAATATAAAGATGTTGGTGCGGTTATCACACCGACTGCAAAGGAAGCCTGGTCACAAGAAATGGTTATGAAAGTGAAAGAACCATTACCAGAGGAATATGATTATTTTTATGAAGGCCTTATCTTATTTACATATTTACATTTAGCAAATGAACCAGAGCTAACAAAAGCAATGATTGATAAAAAAGTAGTTGGGATCGCTTATGAAACCGTACAACTGGTAGACCGATCATTACCGTTATTAACGCCAATGAGTGAAGTAGCAGGTAGAATGTCAGCTCAAATTGGTGCTCAATTTCTAGAAAAATCCAAAGGTGGTAAAGGAATTCTGCTTGCGGGTATTCCTGGTGTAAAACGTGGAAAAGTTACCGTTATTGGCGGTGGTGTTGTTGGGACAAATGCAGCAAAAATAGCTGTTGGTCTAGGTGCTGATGTGACGATTATTGATTTAAGCCCACAACGTTTAAGGGAGCTTGATGATTTATTCGGATCATCTGTTAATACAGTGATGTCAAACCCAATGAATATTAGTGAAGCAGTTGCGGAATCTGATCTTGTCATTGGTGCGGTATTAATTCCTGGAGCTAAGGCGCCAAAATTAGTGAAAGAAGAAATGGTACAGTCAATGCGTGACGGCTCTGTAATTGTTGACGTTGCGATTGATCAAGGTGGAATAGTTGAAACAAGCGACCATGTCACAACCCATGATGATCCAACGTATACGAAGCATGGTGTTCTTCACTATGCAGTAGCTAATATGCCTGGTGCGGTTCCACGTACATCGACAATCGGGTTAACAAATGTTACCGTTCCATATGCATTGCAATTGGCAAACAAAGGTTATAAGCAAGCATGCATAGATAATCAAGCATTACGGAAGGGAATTAACACACTAGATGGTTATGTAACGTATCAAGCTGTAGCAGAATCGCATGGATTGCATTATGATACAACAGAATCATTATTGGAAAAATAGGTGTTGTAATAAGAAATGAGGCTAACCCTAAATCGGGAAAGCCTCATTTTCTTACTCAATGATTTGCAATTCTTTTGGTGATTTGGTTAGCTGTTCTGGACCTTTTGCTGTCATATAAATCATATCTTCAATACGAACACCGCCAGTATTTGGAACATAAATCCCTGGTTCGATTGTATAGCACATGCCTTCTTTTAAGGTTAATTCATTATTGCTATGCATGGAAGGATATTCATGCGTTTCGATTCCTAATCCATGCCCAATCCGATGAGTAAAATATTTCCCGTAACCTGCCTGTTCGATGTGATCCCGTGCAGCTAAATCAATTTTTCCTACGGCAGTACCTAATTGTGATGCTTTAATTGCCTTTTGTTCCGCTGCTAATACAGTGTTGTATATGGTCCGTTGCTCATCTGTAATAGATTTATAAGCAACCGTTCTTGTGGTATCGGAACAATACCCCTCAAAAATAACGCCAAGGTCAAACAATACAAGGTCACCTTTTTCAATCTTTTTCATGCCTGGCGTTCCATGTGGGGAAGCGGTTTGAGTCCCAGAAAGGGCCATTGTTGAAAATGACATGCCTTGAATTCCTTGCTTCTTTAATTCGTATTCGATTGTTGCGATTACTTCTAGTTCACTAACGCCCTCTTGTATTGCCTTTATCCCTGTTTCAACTCCAAAGTCTGCTAATTGTGCTGCTTGTTTCAATAATGTATATTCTTTCTTGCTTTTGATCACGCGTAAATTTGCCAGTATCTCTTGGACGTTAACAATCGATGCTTGCGGTAAGATTTGTTTGATTTCATTAAAGCGTTCTAGTGTGATTTGATCATATTCAATTCCGATTGATTGAGGCAAGCTATCTGTTTTTTTCAAAAATGCCTGAAATAATTGCCACGGATTTTCATTGTCATTATAACCAAGGATTTCGAATTCCCAACCTGCTCTTTTCGCATCTTCTTCCTCCATTGCTGGCACGATTAACAATGGATCATGAAAGCGGCTTAAATAAATAGCAATTACTCTTTCATGCGGATCTGTATAATAGTTGCTCAAATAGTAAAAATTAGCTGTTGACGTTACAAACATACTATCCAAATTATTTTTTTTCATTTCTGCAAAAAGTGTTTCGATACGATTTGTCATTGAACTCACCTCATATGTAGAATATCTCCAGTATAACAAAGATTAATTTCTTTTCATAAAGGAATGATGCTACAATAAAATTGAAAAAAAGTGAAACCTAAATTTAATTAGGTCGTATTACATAGAGAATAATATATTTTTAAGAGACAAGAGGTGACTATGTGGGGCTGTTTGGTAATTTATTTTCAAAAAAACAAACGAAACCTACACCAAAAGAACGAACAGTATTGTCCATCCAGATTGGTGATATCGTAACATATGATCTAAAAGATTATGAGGTTGTTGGTAAAATTACTTACCGTGATGGTGGTTACGAATGGTTTGGTTATCAATTACTCGAAGGGCATGATACAATTTGGTTATCAGCCGAAATGGATGATGAATTAGAGGTAGGAATGTACAGAAAGATTCAGTTGCCTGTTTCAAAGCCATATCCCAAAGAATTGGTATATGAGAATAAACGGTATTATTTAGAGGAACGGGGAACTGCCAGAGTAGTTGGTGAGGGAAGAAGTGCAAATCTCCGTGGTACCGATACAGACTATGCCGATTACAGTGATGAGGAAGAAGAACATTTTTTAAGTGTAGAATCGTGGGGTACGGAAATTGAAGTAAGTTATGGCTATCCAATTGAATCATATGAATTAAAAATTTTAGCTGGATCAAAATAGAGGAGGAATATTTCAATGTTCAAATTTTTTAAGCGAGTGACAACGGTGGTAAGTTCGGAACTTAATTCTTTGCTTGATAAGGCAGAAGACCCGGTGAAAATGTTAGATCAATTCATGCGGGATATGGCAGAAGATATTCGTGAAGTAGAATCTTCTGTTGCCAAACAAGTTGCTAATGAAAAAATGTTAAAGCGTAAGGCTGACGATGCTCAGGCAATGGTCGACAAGCGACAAAAACAGGCAGAGCAAGCAATTGAATCAGGTAACGAAGACTTAGCTCGTCGTGCATTACAGGATAAAAATGATCATGAAAGTCAAGCCCAAATGTTAAAAGAATCTTGGGAACGTGCAAAAAATGATGCTGATGTATCACGAGACAAATTAGATGAAATGAAAAAAGAATACCAGGAAATGAAATTGAAAAAGGATTCATTAAAGGCACGTGCAGAATCAGCTAAGACACGTACGAAAATGAACAGAACGATGTCATCTATTGGTGGTGACGAATCAAGACAGGGATTTGAACGTATGGAAGAAAAAGTAATGCAATATGAAGCAGAAGCAGAAACAAGTGAGGACTTATCAAAATCAAGTCGTACATTAGACGATGAATTTGAAGAGTTAGAAAAAAATAATGTTGATGATGAGTTAGCTGCACTTAAGAAGAAAATGGGTAAAGAAGAATAAGGTTGTTCAAAAAGATAAGGTGATGAATCTCTTTGGACATACACGAATAGAATGAAACAAGGGACAGAACCTTTGTCAAAAGGCTGTCCCTCATTCTTGAATAGAAAGGGGGATCTGTTTGTTAAGAAAATGGAGTGTATTCATAGGTTTATTATTCATAATTGTAATAGCTGCCTCTTGTTCGTCCCCTTACCAGCAATTCTCAGATAGAGGCATGTCAGATGAAGTATCGATAACAGCAGATGATATTCCAGAAGAGCCGGATAAGCAAGAACTTATAGATAAAATTGAAGGGAATACAAGCAATCAAATTGATGACATTATTGAAGCCAACTTTCCTTTAATGGATGTTGTATCAGGTGAAGGTAATCAACAAGCTGAAGTTTTTGCAACCAATCGATTTGAACTGGATGAATTGGGAACCGTACTTACTACTGCCATGGAGCCGGATAAGATAAGTGAAGTAAAAGATAATCAGCAGATATTCATTTATCCAAATCATTTTGTTACTTTAAAGGAAAGTGAAGATGATCGTGATGTGCTCTTAATTGAAGTTGCAGCAGATGAATTCGTACGCAGAAATTATTCACCTAGTTTTTTAGGTACATATTTTACATTTAGGCTTTTGGATGGCATGTTTGGTAACAATTGGAGTAGCAGAAGGGCACAAACGTGTCAATCAGGAGGTTGTTATGGAGGGTATACTGGAAAAGAATACCACCCAGATGGACAGCGCCGTGGAAGAACGTCATTCAGAGGTGGCGGGCCAGGAGCAGGAAAATAAAAGGAGTGTGAGAGAATGGGACCGTTTGTAGCAACATTTGTTTATTTTGTACTATCAATTGTGATTGTAATGATAGGTTTAGCTATATTTGAATTTATGACAAGAAAATATAAAGATATGGATGAAGTTCTAAAAGGTAACCATGCAGTCGCATTATCAATCGCCGGAAAAATAATCGGTATCTGTATCATTTTAGCATTCGCGATTTACCATAGCACCGTAATTTATGAAACCCTTATATGGGGAGCATATGGTGTTCTATTACAAATGATTGCTTATTTAGTATATGACCTGTTCACAAGGAAATTTTCAGTGGAGGAACAATTGCTTAAAAATAATATTGCTGTGGGGATAATCTCTATGAGTGTTTCGGTTGGACTTGGTTTTGTAATTGGAGCATCCATTACATAAAGAAAAAGAAAAAGAGATAGCAGAACTAGAAGCGGTCAGCCATATGTGCTTGACCGCATCGTTATTTATGGGTATGGAGTGGGATAGATGGACGAGCAAGCGATCAGGAAAAGTAAGTTTATTTACTGGGCATCAGGAATTGTATCGATTTGTGGTATTATTTTTGAAGTGTTATTTGGAGCATTAGGATCGTACATATTGGGTGACGGGGTAAAACAATACACACTGACTATTTCCTTGTTTTTAACTGGTATGGGTATTGGGGCAAGCCTCAGTGAACGTGTGATGAAAAATTTAATACTCGCATTTGTTTGGATTGAGTTCGGTGTGGCCATCATTGGCGGCTTTTCCAGTTTCACGATGTTCGGAATTACCGCATTTGCTCCAGGTGGAACGGATGCTTTTTATTTATATTTGATTACGCTCCTCGTTGGTGCTTTAACGGGGGTTGAATTGCCGATCCTTATTCGGAAAGCAAATGAAATAGGCGTGACACTAAATAAAAGCACTGCACGTGTTTTATTCTCTGACTATGCTGGTGGACTTGTTGGTGGAATATTATTTGCGTTCTTTTTACGACCGCAAATGGGTATGGTCAAGTCAGCGTTCTTTGTTGGTTGCATAAACCTTATTGTAGCTATGATTGTTTTGTGGTTGTTTCGCAAAGAGATACGGTCCTTTTTCGTACATGCTGTTATTGGACTGTGTATCGGAGTTTTATTAGTTGTAGGCTTATTCTTTGGAGAAGAAATGGCCTTCACGTTTGAACAAAAATTGTATAAGGACCCAATTGTTCATATGGAAGAAAGTCAGTACCAAAAAATCATTTTAACCAAAGACCAAGAAGATACAAGATTGTATTTGGATGGGTCGTTGCAATTTAGCTCAACTGATGAATACAGGTATCATGAAGTACTCATTCATCCAACAATGAGTGCTGCTACATCACATGATCATATTTTGATTCTGGGTGGTGGTGATGGCATCGCTGCTAAAGAGATTTTAAAATATGATGATGTGGGGGACATAACACTTGTTGATCTTGACCCGGCTGTTATTGAGTTAGCGAATACAAATCGCCAGCTGCTTGAGCTTAATGAGGGTTCGCTGAAGAATGAGAGGCTTAACGTTTTTAATCAAGACGCTTACCAATTTTTGGAGGATAGCAATGAATGGTATGATGTCATCATTGTTGACCTTCCCGACCCCAATAATGAGAGTTTAAACAAGCTTTATACCAAGGAATTTTATTCACTTGTGCGTAATCATTTATCACCAGAAGGCGCAGCGATGATTCAATCAACGAGCCCTGTTTTTGCTAGAGAAGTATATTGGACGATTTCAAAGACGGTGGAGTCAACAGGATTACAGGTGAATAATCTTCATGTCGACGTTCCAAGCTTTGGAAATTGGGGGTTTGTAATGGCAAGCAGAAAGGAAATTAATTTGGATACAATTGATATAACTGTTCCGACAAGATTTTTAACAGCAGATATGTTGTCTAATTTAACTGAATTTGGTAAGGATGAAGATAGTGAAATTAAAACTGCGGATGGCGAAACGGTCAACCTACAACCAAACACACTCATCGATCCAAACTTGATTCAACTATATGAAAAAGCATGGAAAAACTACTAAACGGGTAAAGGAAATAAGAAAGTTTTATCGAATGTAGTAATGTAGGAGATTTTTAGGAAAGGGAGCGATTTTAATGAACGTATCATTTCATGGACAGTCAGTCGTAAAAGTGGAGACAAATAATCATACGATTTTATTTGATCCATTTATTTCGGGAAATGAGAAATGTGATTTGAATGCTGACACTGTCAAAGCAGATGTTATTTTGCTTACACATGGACACAATGATCATGTCGGGGATACCGTTGAAATAGCCAAACGTAATGACGCATTAGTGGTTGCACCAAATGAACTGGCGAATTACTTAGGCGGAAAAGGGTTAAACACACATCCGATGCATATTGGTGGTGCACATGAATTCGATTTTGGTAAGGTGAAGTTTACGCAAGCATTTCACGGATCTTCTTATACGGAGGAAGATGGAACTATTATATATACTGGCATGCCTGCTGGAATATTGTTAACCGTTGAAGGGAAAACAATTTATCATGTCGGAGATACTGGGCTGTTTAGTGATTTAAAATTAATCGGTGACATGAATGATATTGATGTGGCATTCGTACCAATCGGTGATAATTTTACAATGGGACCAGAAGATGCTCTCATTGCCGCAGACTGGATTCAAGCTGACACGGTTGTACCAATACATTATAATACGTTCCCGGTGATTGAGCAGGATCCAGATGATTTTGCTAAAAAAGTTAAGACCGGGAAGGGAAAAGCATTAAAAATTGGAGAAACGATGGAATTATAAGAAAAACGTGAGCTGAGTTAGCTCACGTTTTTTTAGCTTTTATCACATGTAATAATATATCTGTAGTCATTTTTGTTTTTTCCTGGGGGTTTAGGTTCGAAAAGCGGTTGAGCGGCAGCAGTGTTTATCCCAATGTTTTCATTTTTTGAAAATATTCAATAGAATGGTATAGATTTCTGTATAGTTATCGATTATAATGCAATTAGGACAAAAGCGGCTGATAGACTAATTTTATTTTGGGTACTTGGGTGTTTTATCAGGGATGAGTAGTCCAACAGACTGATTAAGTTCTCATAACTTTTTTATTAATATAGGTGGGAGTCCACTTCCTTAGAATTCTAATGTCAACATCAAAGTTTTTCGTGACATTACAATCATAAACATCATTTTCCTCGCTAGAAATGTCCAGGACTTTCTTTAAATAATAACTTTTACCTGCGATACTGACATCTCTACAGTAAGTATCACAATTTCTATAATAATCTCCAATAACCACCAGTACGTAAATCCTTACTTCCGGTTTAACATTTTCTTTATTCGTGCAAACACCTGATATAAAAAGATGATTAACCAAAAAATAAATAATAAAGGTAACTTCGCCTTGTATTGACATTACAGAGCGTTTTTATTCACCTATAATTAATTATTGCAAGGAGAACTGTGAATGGACACTTCGCTAATTTTTTTATTCTTCTTACTGGGCTTAATCTTCGGTTCATTTTTTAACGTTGTCGGTCTACGCTTACCCACGAAACAACCTTTTGCAAATGATCGCTCAATCTGTCCACAATGCAAACAAACGCTTTCCTGGTATGAGCTTATCCCTGTATTATCATTTCTGCTTCAGCGAGGGAAATGTCGGCATTGCCAAGCAAAAATATCCCCGATGTATCCCATAATCGAGATAGCAACTGGATTTCTGTTTGCATGTAGTTATGTTTTAATTGGTTTGCATCTGGAATTAATCATGGCGTTATTATTGATGTCGATGTTGATCATTATTTTAGTAGCTGATATAACATACATGCTGATCCCGGATAAACTGTTATTGTTCTTTTTGCCACTTTTTATCGTGATGCGATACGTCAAACCACTTGAGCCGTGGTGGTCGGCAATTGTTGGGGCTTTGATTGGTTTAGCTGTTATTGCGATTGTAATCCTTATTAGCCGTGGTGGTATGGGGGCAGGGGATATGAAGTTGTTTGGGGTTCTAGGAATTGTTTTGGGAATGCAAAAGGTGTTACTAGCGTTCTTCTTCGCTTGTGTGTTTGGTGCGCTTATCGGAATGTTGCTGCTCCTGTTTAAGGTGATTGAACGCAAACAGCCTATTCCATTTGGGCCATACATAGTTGTGGCGACAATTGTAACCTATTTTTTCGGTGATTCTCTATTAAATTGGTATTTTAATTTTTTATAAGCAGGTGACAACATGGGTTTGATGAATACTATATGGAAAAATAGACGGTTATCCCTGTAACAACACGCATGAAATAATTTCACCGATCATAAATTAAATTATGGAGGTGCTAATGATGCGTCATTATGCTATTTTACGTTTGCTATTAGCGTGTTTCTTTCTCTATTTTGCTTGGCCGCTCATCCCACAAGCGACCACACAATTAGAGGGTATTTTTTGGGGGGCTTGGCTTATTCTGTTTCTGCTTGTAGTTGGCGCAAATCTTTCCACACTATTACGTATGACCAATCCGCCAGTTATGGAACAGGAACGTGAAAGAATTAGACAAACCCATAATCATTGAGGTTACACCGAATCAACTGTATAATAAAGTTAATTATAAAGACTAGTACAGTTGAAAGCGGTGAGCAAAGATGGCAACAAAGCACGAACAGATATTACAACATATTTTATCACTAGGTATCGGGAATAAGATTTCGGTACGGCAGATTGCGAAGGATTTAAATGTAAGTGAAGGTACAGCTTACCGCGCCATTAAAGAAGCCGAGAATCAAGGGTTGGTCAGTACGATCGAACGTGTTGGCACTATTAGAATCGAGCGTAAGAAAAAGGAAAATTTTGAACGATTAACATTTGCCGAAGTTATTAATATTGTGGATGGACAAGTCTTAGGTGGCCGCGGAGGATTACACAAGACCTTAAATAAATTTGTGATTGGTGCGATGCAACTTGATGCAATGATGCGTTATACAGAAGCAAATTCTCTTTTAATTGTTGGAAATCGGGTTAAAGCACATGAATTAGCTTTAAATGAAGGTGCATCCGTATTAATTACAGGCGGATTTGATACAGCTGATCATATTAAGCGCTTGGCAGATGAAAAGCAAATTCCGATTATGTCGACAAGTTATGATACGTTTACAGTTGCCGCAATGATTAACAGGGCCATATATGACCAACTGATTAAAAAGGAAATTATTTTTGTTGATGATATTTCAACACCGTATGATGAGGCATTCTATCTGAATGTAAAAGATCCACTTGAAAAATGGTATGAACTGAATGAGAAATCCACTCATACAAGATTTCCGGTAGTTGACGAGAAAAAACGTGTAGTCGGAATGGTAACGTCAAGAGATATCATAGGTAAGGACCAGAAAATGGCATTGGAAAAAGTGATGACGAAGAATCCTTTCGTCGTTCAAGCTAAAACGTCATTAGCTTATGTAGCGCATATGATGGTCTGGGAAGGGATTGAAGTAGTTCCTATTATTGACCAAGCGTATAAATTACAAGGACTTGTTTCCCGTCAGGATGTTTTGAAAGCACTACAACAAATTCAACGCCAGCCACAAGTGGGGGAAACAATTGATGACATTGTTTCGTCAAATATCTATGCACTTGAAGAAGATCAGACTGTTTTCCAAACGGAAGTAACACCACAGATGACGAATCAGCTGGGAACCTTATCAAATGGAGTATTTACTTCACTGGTGACAGAAGCAAGTAGCCGTTTGCTCCTGCAGGCGAAAAAAGGTGACCTCGTTGTGGAAAATATCACGGTATACTTTATTAAACCAGTCCAAATTGATAGTAAATTAATCATTAAACCGAGACTATTAGATATCGGAAGAATTTATGCTAAAATCGATGTTGAAGTCTTTCAGGAACGGAAATTAGTTGGAAAAGGGTTGTTAATGGCGCAATTAATTGATCGATAAAAACGCAGATGTTCTTAGTGTGTCGGAGATGGATAAGTCAAAATAAATGAAAAGCTGACTATCCTAAGGTAGTCAGCTATTTCTCTGCTGGATTTAAACGTCTCCACTCTTTTCGGTAGTGTTTTGTTTCCTTTAAGCCCAGGTTAAACTGCATACCGCCAAGAATCACAAAGACAATACCAATAAACAGTGCTAGTTTTGTTTGATAATATAAATATTGGTTAATGCCAAAAAATAGCACAAAAACACCAAGACAAAGCCGGGATTTAGCGTTAAAATAGCTTTGTGTTAATTTGTCTTTGCTTCTCAATATAGATACTTTATAGTAAATATATAGAACAAGTGCTAGAACAATTATAATCGGGAATATTACCATAAACACTCTCTCCTGTAACAGATTTCACATAAAATTGCGTGTTCAAAAAGTTGCCAAATTAGAAAGCAAGAAGGTCTAGGCAGCGTAGCTTTGAGTTCACCGTTTATTATTTGGTGACTTTTTGAACAACCTCTAAAAATAATATGAACCACTACCTATTGTAGCTTGTTTTAACCAATTAAGCCAGAAGAAACCACTATTAGATAGTTAGGAGAAATAAGATGAACTTCGATAAAATTATCCAAGCAATTCATGAATTTGATACAATTATTATCCATCGTCATGTTCGTCCGGATCCGGATGCATATGGTTCACAGGTGGGTTTAAGCGAACTAATTAAACAGACGTTTCCAATGAAAAAAGTGTATGTGGTTGGTGATGAGGACCCATCCTTATATTTTTTAGCACGAATGGATGCGATTGGAGACAGTGTTTACAATGGAGCCCTCGTGATTGTATGTGATACGGCAAATGCAGCCCGTATCGATGATGATCGTTATGACAAGGGAGATATGCTGATTAAAATTGATCACCACCCTAATGTTGATATGTATGGTGACATGATGTGGGTGGATACAGAAGCAAGTTCAACGAGTGAAATAATTTATGATTTATATTTAGAAGCAAAGGAAAAAGGTTTTCACATGAATGACGAGGCGGCAAGGCTTATTTATGGCGGGATCGTTGGAGACACAGGCAGATTTTTATTTCCTAGCACAACGAAAAAAACCTTTCAATATGCTGCGGAGCTTGTGACATATAATTTTGATCGTACTAGTCTATACGATGGTATCTATCGTATTAACGATAATATCGCCAGGTTAAGGGGCTATATTTTACAAAACTTTACCCTTACTGAATCAGGGATGAGTACAATTAAACTAACAAAAGATCTATTGAATAAATATGAAGTTGAACCGATAGAGACAGGGCAATTAGTTGGGGTGTTAGGTGATGTTGATGGAATTAAAGCATGGGTTATTTTTATTGAAGAGGAAGATCAAATTCGCGTCCGCCTTCGCTCAAAAGGACCTGTAATTAACACAATCGCTGCAAAATACGATGGTGGCGGACATCCAATGGCGGCAGGAGCATCCGTATCGACCTGGGAAGAAACAGAGCAAGTTGTACATGACCTTGATGCGGTATGTAGATCATATGAGTAGTGTAAGTAAGTAGTTAAAGAAATTTGTAGCAATTTTAATCTAAAAATTGCGGAAGTGCTGACTAACAAGATAGATCAGCACTTTTAATCTTCTTATTCCTTTTAACTGCTGATTTGTTCGTGGAGGGGGATGAACCAGCATCCGGTATTTGTTTGATCACAATGAACGTGTAAACCGAGTTTTGTAATATCACGTTTTATCAACCGAATAAGCTCATTTGACTCGGCATATGCTGTTCTCCCGGCTTTTAATTGATTGATTTTTTCATCTTTAATTTGTCCTTGAGGCATGATTAACATACAAATTGCTCCTTTCCAGAATAGTTAATGTATAAGCCTTAACAAACCTAAATTGTCATCACCTATAAATGAGGGATAAAAATAGTGTATGAAAGTTATGAACAAAATGATCTTGTATAAATTAAGTTTACCGAAAATAATTAAATCTTACTACGTGTTTTTAGAAAATTTCATAAAATGTTCATGTTTGACTAGAAATTTTGCCCTCTACCTCGATTTTAATCGTTTGTGCAAAAGCCAGTTTTGTGACTTTAAAAAGGTACGTAAAATCGTCTATGGCAAATTCTTTATTCTCAATAGTAGCGGTTAAAAGTTCATCGCTTTCCGCAATAATACTGACATCTTGGCCAATTATATCCTCGATTTCTTCCTTGATCATTTCTTCTAATTGGTGGGTTACCAATCGATCCAAATCAAGTTCTTTTGGATTTGTAACGGTTACTTCAATGGAATCTACCGTCAATTTTTCTTTTGACTTTTCGTTTAAGTCTTCTTTATCTTTCTTCAATGCTTCATTATAATTTTTTAATTCGGTTACTTCCGATTGTAGATCGAGGTTTTTTTCAAGCAGCCGTTCATACATAGAATTGTACATATATGCAAAAATACAATAAGCAACAACCGCCCCTATCATCGTACCAACGAAAAAACGCTGCCAGCTTGCTTTTTTATGGTATGGTGGGATATGCATTAGGTAACATCCTCCTGTATAAACCAACCAATTAGGATAATTGCTGTTTTTACGCCACCCATTGCCGATAAAATTAATAATATTTGCTTGAAAACATCGATGGGTTGTCCATCCAAGAGTCCTTTTTCGAAATTAGCAATTGCATCAAATGTCCCTCCAATTGCTGCAACGATAGCCCAGATACGTAAACCTTTCGCGATTCTACTCATAGCTGGTAACGGTGCATCACCTGTTGCAAATGAACCAATGCTTCCAATAATTGATCCACCAATAATGACACCAAAGGCAATAAAAAAACAATGTATGAATGATGCAACAAATCGTTCTTCCATCCTAACGCTCTCCCCTTAGGCATACTCTCTTCATTGTATGCGAAATGAGAATAAGATATGTTTCTAGTATGATAGTTCGTACATGCATCCCATTCTTATGTTAGCTATAATAAGAGGTAGAAAAGGCGGGATATTATATGTCATCATTTACCCATTTGCAAGTGAGAAGTGGATACAGCTTAATGAATAGTACCATAACCATTGACAAATTAGTGAAAAAAGCTAAAGACTTGGGTTTTCAAGCACTTGCTTTGACGGATGAGCAAGTTTTGTACGGGGCTATCTCATTTTACCAAGCATGCAAGGAACAGGGAATAAAACCGATTATCGGTATGATTGTAAATGTGAAAACCGCAGACGAGGAAAAAGACACTTGTATCCTATTGGCAAAAAATAACCAAGGATATCAGAAGCTTGTAACATTATCCACTTATCTTCAAACGAATCACTATGATGCCATTGAGAAAGAAAACTTAGTTAACTTTACAACAGGAGTTATCGGTATTTTACCAACATCACAAAATTCGATATCGTCAACATTACAACAGGAAACACTGGAAAAAACGAAAGAATACATCGACACATGGAGAGCTTCCTTTGACAGTGATAATTTTTACTTGGGTGTTGAGGATCATGGACTAGCAAGTGAAAGAGCGGAATCCACTTCACTTAAGAATCTTCATGCTGCCTATCAGATTCCCGTTGTAGCCATTAACGATGTTCGGTATCTAAATGAAACCGATGATATTGCTTATGACTGCTTACAATCGATGAAGAATGGCAAAGAATGGCCGTTAAAGATGACCAATCCGGCTATGAAGCAGCATCATTTACGATCACAATCAGAAATGACGGCATTGTTTCAAGCGTGGCCGGAAGTAATACATATGACAGAACAAATTAGTGAAAAATGTACGGTAACATTTGATTTAGGAGCGCGTATGCTTCCTTCATTTCCGGTTCCTGAACAGTTAGAAGCCCATACCTATTTAGCAAGGATATGTTGGGATAAGGTGAAACAGAGATATGATACGGTGACTCGGGAAATTTATGACCGTTTGCAATATGAACTGACTGTTATAAAATCCATGCAATTTAGCGATTATTTTCTTATTGTTTGGGATTTCGTTGCTTATGCAAAAGCGAATAATATTATGGTTGGACCTGGTCGGGGATCTGCAGCGGGTTCGCTCGTTGCCTATGTTTTAGGAATAACGGATGTGGATCCAATTAAATATAATTTATTATTTGAGCGATTCCTGAACCCAGAACGAATTACAATGCCGGATATTGACATTGATTTCTCCGATCATCGACGGGATGAGGTAATTGAATATGTACGAAATAAATATGGGACGGATCATGTAGCGCAAATTATTACGTTCGGCACATTTGCAGCCCGTTCAGTAGTAAGGGAATTGATTAAAACGATTGGAATCGATAAACAGGATGCACAATTCGTTTTACGGGAAATTCCTGTGCAGGCACATAAAACACTCGTAGACTATGTACGTGAATCAGAAGACTTAAAGCAATATATTAAGCAATCGGAGAAATTAAAGGCTTTATTTAAGATAGCAAGTATATTAGAAGGTCTGCCACGGCATATTTCCACGCATGCAGCTGGTGTCGTAATTAGTGAAAAACCGCTTGAAGAACATGTGCCTTTAACAGTTGGTGCGAATGATATCCATTTAACACAGTTTTCAATGAATCATTTGGAAGCAATTGGTTTATTAAAAATGGACTTTTTGGGGTTACGTAACTTGACCCTGTTGGAGCGGATAGTTCAAACCATTTATTATACAACAAAGGAAGTAATTGATTTAAATCAGCTCCCGGAAAATGATGTAAAGACTTTTTCTCTATTACAAAAAGGAAAGACAAATGGGATATTTCAATTAGAATCACAAGGCATGAAACAGGTTCTGACAAGATTAAGACCAACTGCATTCGAGGACATTGTTGCCGTTAATGCACTGTATCGTCCAGGTCCAATGGAATATATTTCAACTTATATTGCCCGTAAGCATAAACAGGAGAAAATTATTTATCCGCATCCAGATTTAGCATCGATATTGGAAAAAACATATGGCGTTCTAGTTTACCAAGAACAAATTATGCAAATCGCGCATAAAATTGCTGGATTTTCATTGGGAGAAGCTGATATTTTACGACGCGCTGTCAGTAAAAAGCAGCAGGGAGTAATGGATGAACAGAAGGAAACATTTATTAAGGGGTGTTTGGCAAATGGTTATAATCAGACGGTAGCCGAAGAAATTTTTGCATGGATTGTCAAATTCTCCAATTATGGATTTAACCGGAGTCATGCCGTTGCCTATAGTATGATAACGTACCAGCTGGCATATTTAAAAGCACATTATCCAGCTAGTTTTTTTACACAAATCTTGAATGCCGTAGTTAATCAGCAGGAAAAAGTACACACTTATATGAAGGAAGCTAAAGCGGTTGATTTATCTGTATTACCGCCGTCGATTAACAAAAGCTTTGGGATGTTTTCTGTTGATGGTAATAACATTCGTATGGGGCTATTATCGATAAAAGGTATCGGAAATCAGGTTGTTAATGAAATAGTTCATGTTCGAAAACAAGGACCATTTAAAAATCTATTCGACTTTTGTATGCGTGTTTCTTTATGTATTGTAAACCGTCAAGTATTGGAAGTGTTGATTCTATCAGGAGCCTTTGATGAGACATACACGAACAGAGCAAGCATGCTGGCATCAATCGACCAAGCGATGGAGCAAGGTGATCTGTTTCGAGAGTTTAATGATCAAGCATCATTATTCCAAGATAAGCTCGAGCTTGAAGCAACTTATATTGAAATGGAAGACCTTGATATAATGGAAAAATTAGCGAATGAAAAAGAATTATTAGGTGTTTATGTTTCCAGTCATCCCTTAGCAACCTATCGCAAAGCACTTGATTATTACGGTTACGTTCCAATGAGTAGGGCACAACAGTTGGTTGGTAAGCGAAATATCAAGAGTGCTGTCATTGTCCAATCTAGTAAGACAATCCGTACAAAACGTGGCGATCCGATGGCATTTTTAACAATTAGTGATGAAACAGGAGATATGGAAGCAGTAGTATTCCCGGATGTCTATCGATCAATCAGAGTGTTGCTTGAGCAGGAAAAACTGATTTTTATAAAAGGAAAAATAGATTCAAGAAATAATCGAACCCAATGGATTGTTCAGGAAGCATACCCATTTGAACAAGTGAAAATAACTGGAGAACAGCATGAACGACTATTCATTAAACTCAGTGAACAAAATAGTGAAGAAGCATTACGAAATGTAAAAGAAACTGCTAATTTATTTCCAGGAAGTACGCCGATAATTATTTATACACTGGAAACGAAAAAAACATATCAATTAGCAAGTATGTATGACATTAATCCGGTGAATGAATGTATTTATAAACTACGAACCTATTTTGGCCAAGAAAATGTAGCGCTGGAGAAACAAAAATAAGTTGTTCGTCCATATACAATACTTTACACAGCTATGGCATCTGTTATAATTAAGTAATCAAGTGGTCAGACCAATTTGTAAATTCTTTCACAATATTTAATGCTTAAAGGAGTGGATAATCTGTGGCAAATTTAAGAGAAGAAGCACTACATATGCATAAAAAGAATAAAGGTAAATTATCTACAGAATCCAAGGTTTCGGTACGTAATGCCAGAGATTTAAGTCTTGCGTATTCACCATGGGTTGCAGAACCTTGTAAAGAAATTCATGATCGTAAAGAATCGGTTTATGATTATACAATGAAAGGTAATATGGTTGCAGTTGTTAGTGATGGATCTGCTGTTTTAGGTCTAGGTAATATCGGCCCAGAAGCAGCTTTACCTGTTATGGAAGGGAAAGCGGTACTATTTAAAACCTTTGCCGGTGTTGATTCTTTTCCAATCTGTTTAGATAGTCATGATATTGATAAAATTGTCCAAACAGTAAAATTAATGGAGCCCACATTTGGTGGTGTCAACTTAGAAGATATTGCGGCTCCAAATTGTTTTATTATTGAAGAGAAATTAAAAAAAGAAACGAACATACCAATTTTTCATGATGATCAGCATGGAACTGCGATTGTAACAGTCGCTGGGCTAATAAACGCATTAAAACTAGTTGGCAAATCATTTTCCGATATTAGAGTTGTTGCGAATGGAGCTGGTGCTGCAGGTATTGCAATTATTAAGCTGTTATATAACTTTGGCGTTCGTGAAATGATCATGTGTGACTCAAAAGGTGCTATTTTTGAAGGAAGGTCATATGGTATGAATGACGTTAAAGATCGCATTGCTAAAATGACAAATAAAGAAAAAAAAGAAGGAAATTTAGAAGAGGTTCTAGAGGGAGCCGATGTATTTATTGGTGTTTCGGTTGGTGGTTTATTGTCTAAAGATATGGTTGCCAAAATGAATGATGATCCAATTATTTTTGCAATGGCAAATCCTGATCCGGAAATAATGCCAGAGGATGCAAAAGAAGCTGGTGCAAAAGTAATCGGTACGGGTAGATCTGATTTTCCGAATCAAGTTAATAATGTATTGGCTTTTCCTGGGATTTTTCGTGGTGCACTTGATGTACGAGCAACACGAATTAACGAAAAAATGAAAGTAGCTGCAGCAGAAGCAATTGCATCACTTATTACAGAGGAAGAACTAAACGAAGATTATGTTATTCCTGCCCCATTTGATTCTCGGGTAGCACCATTAGTTGCATCAAGTGTCGCAAAAGCTGCAATGGAATCTGGTGTAGCGAGAATTCAGGTTGAACCAGAAGATGTCGCCGAAAAAACGAGACAATTAACGGGAATTGACGATTGATTGAGGTTAAAGGAGTGAAATAGGCTTGTGCCAATGTCACCAAAGCAAAAAGTGTACCAAGGTGTATTGCAAGAGATTCGCAAGTTTATAGATATTAATGATTTGGAGCCTGGTGATAAGCTTCCGTCCGAACGTGAACTCGCTGAAACGTTACAAGCAGGCAGATCGTCTGTTAGAGAGGCACTAAGGGCTATGGAATTATTAGGTTTAATTGAAACTAGACATGGTGAAGGCACCTATTTAAGCACTTATCGCCCTTACCAAACAGTAGAGCTTTTATCATCTTTTATATTAAGGGAAAATAAAACAAAAGCGGATTTGATGCTAGCCAAAAAAGTCATTGAAAAAGAAGCGGCCAAACTTGCATATGAACGTGTAACATCAGCAGATATAAATGAGTTAAGAAAAATAGTACACGATTCCAGTATGGATGCTAACACACAACATTTTACGTTTTTTACGTATTTGTTTGACAGAGTCGAAAATCTTTTGCTAGCCAAAATTTGGTACTTAATGGAGGAATTTTCGTATACGATTGGAAAGCGTCATTATGAAAAAATGTTTTATATTGAGCTTATCCAAGCTTATGAAGAGCAGCAATACGGGTCAATCGAAGTTTTGTTTCAACCGCTATCCAATTCCAATGAACAGTAACATTTTATTGCTAACTCGACGATTTTTGACAGTCTTTTTATTTCTGAAACGTTATAGTGAGTGTAGTACTGTTGCAAACTGAAGGTATTCTTTAAGCTTCAGTGTTAAGACTGAGGGATTTTGGTCTTGTGAAAAAGGAGGAATAACCTTGCTTAAAGATTTTTTTGGCAAGAAAAAGAAATACGCATCCATTCCAAGTGAACAAGGGAAGTTGGACGTTCCAGAGGGATTAATGAAAAAATGTGATGGATGTCATAAAATTTATTATCGTAAAGAAATGAGAAAAAATAATTACGTTTGTCCAAATTGTGGGTATCATCATCCATTAAATGCATGGGAACGAATTGGTAGTTTATTTGATGAAGAAACATTTCAAGAATGGGACGAGCAGCTTGTTTCCAGCAATCCATTGGGTTTTCCAGGATATGAAGACAAACTGGAGAAGGACCGTGTTAAAACAGGATTAAATGAAGGTGTTGTAACAGGCGAGGGTATGATCGAAGGCCAAAGAACAGCTTTTAGTGTGATGGACTCGAGCTTTAGAATGGGCAGTATGGGCTCAGTAATGGGGGAAAAGATTGCCCGGGCCATTGAAAATGCGAAAAATAGTGGATTACCATTTGTTATTTTCACTGCTTCTGGTGGTGCTAGAATGCAAGAGGGTGCATTAAGCCTTATGCAAATGGCCAAAACTTCTGTTGCGATCGAACGGTTTAGTAATGCGGGCGGTTTAATGATTTCCGTGATGACCCATCCAACAACTGGCGGTGTATCAGCAAGCTTTGCTTCACTAGGCGATTATAATTTTGCTGAGCCAGGCGCTTTGATTGGATTTGCTGGTAGACGTATCATTGAACAAACTATCCGTGAGAAATTACCGAATGATTTCCAAACTGCTGAATTCTTGTTCAAACATGGACAACTAGACCAGGTTGTTCATCGAAATGATCTCAAGCAAATGTTATCAACAATCTTGGCAATGCATCAGAAAGGTGGGGAGCACGCGTGAAACAAGTGTTGGAGTTTGAAAAACCGGTCGTAAACTTGAAGGAAAAAATAGCAGAATTGAAAAACTTCACGAAAGATAGTGAAATAGATTTATCGGAAGAAATCAGTACTTTAGAGAAACGACTAGAAACGTTGGAAAACGACATATATTCGAATTTAAAACCATGGGATCGTGTTCAAATGGCTCGACACCAAGAGCGCCCCACGTCTCTAGACTATATTGATAAATTGTTTACAAACTTCATTGAATTTCACGGTGATCGTTTGTATGGTGACGATGAGGCGATCGTAGCTGGAATTGCCTACTATGGGGAGAAACCAGTTACAGTAATTGGTCATCAACGGGGGAAAGATACAAAAGAAAACATTCGCAGAAATTTTGGAATGCCTCACCCAGAGGGGTATCGTAAGGCTCTACGTCACATGAAACAGGCTGAAAAGTTTAATCGACCTATCATCTCTTTTATTGATACAAAGGGTGCCTATCCAGGAAAAGCCGCTGAAGAACGAGGGCAAAGTGAGGCAATTGCTAGAAATTTAATGGAAATGGCAGGATTGACTGTACCTATTATCTGTATTGTTATAGGTGAAGGTGGAAGTGGAGGTGCCTTGGGTTTAGGTGTTGGAGATCAGATACATATGTTGGAAAACTCCACTTATTCTGTTATTTCTCCTGAAGGTGCAGCAGCATTATTGTGGAAGGACTCAAATCTTGCACAAAAGGCTGCAGAAACAATGAAAATTACATCGTATAATTTGAAGGAGCTAGGTGTTGTGGATAATATTATCCCAGAACCCAAAGGCGGTGCCCATCGAGATGTGGAACAACAAGCACAAAATATTGATCAGGTTCTTAAAACATCATTGGCGACTTTAAGTGCTTTATCAACTGATGAATTACTAGAAAAAAGATGGGAAAAATATAAGCAAATTGGTGATTATAAAGAGACAGAATAGGAAGTTATGGTCTTCCAAGATAAGTATGAGATTGACACTTGTCAATCTCATACTTGTTTCTGTTATAACAGAGGTTGTTCAAAAAGTCACCAAATAATAGCGGCGAATCTCTTCGCTGGCTTTCAAGGAACTTCTGCTTAAACCGCCCACGTCAATAGTCAACGCTGAAGTCAGCATGTCCTGTGCAAGCCCACCTCCTCATGTACCTTTTATATACTATACACTCCTGTGCGTCAAAGCTTCGCAGCCTCGACCTTGACGCGCAGGACAAGGAAGGCTACGACAGCGATACATCGCACGAAGAAAAAGTGTATTTCTTTTTCGAGGACGTGCTAATGTCGACGTTGGCTATTGACGTGATGTTCTTAGTCGACTTTGCTTTTAATTTGGCAACTTTTTGAACACGCACTAACAGTGAAAAATAATTGATTTCTACGTGTGTTACGATTATCTTTATATAGTAAGAAGCTAGTGATTATATTGTACGTCTTGAGGTGAGAGAATGAAGAAGATTGGTGTTTTAACAAGTGGTGGTGACGCACCAGGTATGAATGCTGCAATTCGTGCAGTCGTCAGAAAGGCAATCTACCACGGTGTTGATGTTTACGGAATTAAAAACGGTTATCAAGGTTTGATTGATGGACATATAGAAAAAATGGAAATAGGTTCGGTTGGCGATATTATTCAGCGAGGTGGAACTATTTTACGTTCAGCTAGATGTGAGGAATTTAAAACTGATGAAGGGCAAGAAAAAGGCATCGTTCAATTAAAAAAACATGGAATTGATGGATTGATCGTTATTGGAGGAGATGGCAGTTTTCATGGTGCTCAAAAGTTAACAGAAAAAGGTTACCCATGCATTGGTATACCCGGTACAATTGATAACGATATTTCTGGTACGGACTTTACTATTGGTTTTGACACGGCCTTGAATACCGTTATTGAAGCAATCGATAAAATAAGGGATACCGCAACATCACATGAACGCACATATGTTATCGAGGTAATGGGAAGAGATGCTGGAGATCTTGCATTATGGGCAGGATTAGCTGATGGAGCGGAAAGTATCCTAATACCAGAAAAATCAGATGAGTTTCAAGAGGTTATTGATCGGCTCAAGCGTGGTCATGAACGTGGAAAAAAACATAGCATTATCGTATTAGCAGAAGGAGTTGGCAGTGGATTTTCCTATGGGGAACGAATCCAGGAAGCGACTAACCTTGAAACAAGGGTAACCGTTCTAGGCCATATTCAACGTGGTGGGTCACCAACTGCATCTGATCGTGTGCTAGCAAGTCGTCTAGGAGCGCAAGCGGTCGATATGTTATTAGCTGGAAAGGCTGGTCGAATGGTCGGAATAGAGAATAATCAACTTGTCGATCACGATATTCAGGAAGTATTGTCAAGTGCGCATCGTATTAATGTTGATATGTATCAATTATCAAAGGAATTGTCGATTTAATTTTTAACGAATGAATAATGGAGGAAGTAAAATGAGAAAAACAAAAATCGTATGTACGATTGGACCTGCATCAGAATCAGTAGAAACACTGGAGAAATTGATCGAATCGGGAATGAATGTTGCACGGTTAAATTTTTCCCATGGCGATTTTGCCGAACATGGAAATCGGATTAAAAACATTAGACAAGCTGCGGAAAATAAAGGACAAACTGTTGCAATCCTTTTAGATACTAAGGGTCCAGAAATTAGAACGGGGAATTTCGTAAACGGTGAAGCCGAAATAATCCAAGGAAATAGTGTGTATGTTTCAATGGAGGAAGTTGAAGGTACTGCTGATCGTTTTTCAATTACGTATCCAGGTTTAATTAATGATGTCCATGAGGGGTCAAAGATTCTGTTGGATGATGGATTAATTGAATTAGAAGTGATGGAAATCGATACGACCAAAAGTGAACTAAAAACTAGAGCACTGAATTCTGGAACAATAAAAAATAAAAAAGGTGTCAATGTGCCTAATGTTCAGGTGAAATTACCTGGAATTACAGAAAAGGATGCAAAAGATATTGAATTTGGTATCCAGGAAGGTATCGATTTCATTGCGGCTTCATTTGTTCGCAGGCCTTCTGATGTATTTGAAATAAAAGAATTACTCGAGAAACACGATGCAACACACATTCAAATTATCCCTAAAATTGAGAACCAAGAAGGCGTTGATAATATAGATGATATCTTGGAAGTTAGTGATGGGATCATGGTAGCCCGTGGTGATTTAGGTGTTGAAATTCCTGCTGAAGATGTACCACTCGTACAAAAGGAATTGATTTATAAATGTAACAATGCTGGTAAAGTCGTGATCACGGCGACACAAATGCTCGATTCGATGCAGCGTAATCCACGTCCTACACGTGCCGAGGCATCAGATGTTGCGAATGCTATTTTTGATGGAACAGATGCGATTATGCTATCTGGAGAAACGGCAGCAGGACAATATCCAGTAGAGTCTGTAGCAACCATGAACAATATCGCCCGAAAGGCTGAAACGGCATTAGATCATAAGATGATTTTAGCCAATCGATCTAAATCAGTTGATATGACGATAACCGATGCGATTAGTCAATCGGTAACACATACGGCAATGAACTTATCGGTTAGTGCAATCATTACACCTACAGAAAGTGGTCATACAGCACGGATGATCTCTAAATATCGACCAAAAGCACCAATTGTTGCGGTCACATTTTCCGAGCACATTAACAGGCAGTTAGCATTAGTTTGGGGTGTGCATGCTATTATGGGTGGTAAGGCAAACTCCACTGACGAAATGCTTGATGTTGCAATTGACCGTGGGTTACAAACGAAATTATTAGAACGTGGTAGCAGGGTGATTATTACGGCAGGTGTACCTGTAGGCGAATCTGGTACAACAAACTTAATGAAAATCCATGTAATTGGGGATGTAGCTGCTAAGGGACAAGGGATTGGTCGAAGAAGCGCATATGGAAAAGTCTCTGTGGCAAAAAATGCAAATGAAGCTTTAGCGAACGTTGATGAAGGAGATATTATTGTCACATATGGAACGGATCGCGATATGATGCCAGCGATAGAGAAAGCTGGTGGGATCATAACACAAGAAGGTGGATTAACTTCACATGCTGCAGTGGTCGGATTAAGCCTTGGCATTCCAGTAATTGTTGGCGTGGAAAATGTCTTTGATTTACTAAAAAATGGAGAAGATATTACAATGGACGCTGCAAAAGGTGACATTTATAAAGGACATGCGAGCGTATTATAAACGAAGATCTTTTCCGTTATAGTATGGAGTATAATAAAAAAATGAAGGGAATTTTCCCTTCATTTTTTTCACTAGAGAATATAGTAGTTATCAACTTATAGGTTTAGCAGCCAACTTTTTTAAGGCTTTTTTCGTAACGTTTGTTGCCTATTAATTTCGTAGTTGATATAAAAAGCGAAGTAACAGCAACGTGATTTCCGCTGCGGGCAGTCGCTTTCCGCGGGCACGGCTTCAGCCTCCTCGGAAGAAAACCACTTCCTTGAAAAAGGAAAACCCTTTTTCTGCGTGCGATGTAACGCTGCCGAAGCTTTCCTTGTCCTGCGGGGTCTTCAGACACGTGCTGTTCCCGCAGGAGTCGACTGCCCTCCGCTCCAATCACCTATCTTATTCGTATTTATATTCCATTACTAATAGATAGATGGTAGTCGAAAAGATAAAACAGTGGAGGAAATACACGTAGACTCCAGCGGGAGGAAAGGCCTAGGTGAGACCCCTTAGTGCTCAGCTCGAGGAGGCTCAGCAGCCGCCCGCGGAAAGCGTAGTGTATTTCCGGAGCGGGTAAACGCACCAACCATCATTTCGAGTTATGTCGCATTTTTTATCTAATGTGTAACAAACAACAAATGTTTTCGATGGGGCGAGTAATCGTAGTCCCATCTGTTAGAAAACAACTCTAAAAATGAAAGGATGAGCAACATGCGCTGGTTATTACTTGCCTTATTAATTATCCCTGCACTCGAAATTGGTGTGTTCGTTTGGGCAGGTGGCATTATTGGGCCATGGTGGGTCGTCTTTCTAATCCTTTTAACAGGTGTTGTTGGCGTGACTATCGCTAAACAACAAGGAACAGAGACATGGATGCGTGCTAGACAGCTAATGAGCCAAGGGCATGCTCCAACAGCGGAAATTATCGACGGCATATGTATTTTTGTTGGTGCTGTGTTTTTATTTTCACCTGGATTTTTAACAGATACAATCGGCTTTCTGCTTGTATTGCCTTGGACAAGAATCCCTTTCAGAAGTTGGTTGCAACGGTTCATAAAGAACAAAATGAGCAAAGGAACGATTATTTATCGCAAATGGTAATTAACCCTTGATAAAATACCATAATTGACTAAAAACACCGGATTGATAGAGCACATTTAACAAAACTAATAATATTGGCGCAAGTAATAATCCGAAGAATCCCCATATTTGCATGCCAAGGAAAACGGCAATAAGTACGGAGAGTGGGTTAACCCCAAGGGATGTAGATAATAATTTAGGCTCCAGAATTTGGCGCCCAACAATAATAACCATGTAAAGAATTGATATGCTAATGGTCATCGGGTAGTTCGAAACAAGAAATAGATAGACAATCCATGGAATAAAAATGATCCCGGTTCCAATGTATGGGAACAGATCAACTACAGCAGTAATTAAAGCAATCGTTAGTGCATGGTCCACATCCATTATTCGTAAACCGATAAAAATAATAAGTGCTGTTAAACTTATGAGTATTATTTGTGCTTTAGCGAAGCCAAATAATGCTCTTTTTAATTGTTTCCAAATGTGGATGATCGAATCTTTTGCTGAAGCAGGAATAATATTCGTGAATGTTCTTTGCATTGATGACCAGTCTTTTGTCAGAAAAAACGTAGCCAAGATAATAAATGTTAACACAACGAAAGAATTGGGTATAACACTTAGAGCAGATGGGATTTTTAACAAAATATTGTTTAAAAAAACGGTACCGGATGTGGCGATTTTATTGGCGATTTGTTCCAGATTCAGCTGAATGGTCTCCTGCTGGGATGGATCTAATGTATGGAAAAACGAAATGACTTTATGATAAACCGGTAATATTTTTGTTTCCATAAATTGTTCCCCGTAATGAACTAAACTCTTGAAGTGGGTCGGGATAACTTCTGCTAAATAAGTTGTTCCTTGGATAAATTCAGTGATTAATAAAACAATACAACCAAGAGCAAAAGCAAATACGGATATGATAATGGTTACTACAGCCAGTGTCCGGGGGAATCTTAATTTCTTTTCCAGAAATGTAACCCCAGGGTTAATCATAAATGAGAAAAGAATAGCAATGAAAATTGGATAAAGATACACAAAGGTGTATTTTAGAAAGAAAATGATAGATAAGATAATTGCTACGATGAACAGGAATCTTAAAAGCTGAAAACTGAGTTGCTTGTACATTTTTTCACCTCGCTACAACACGTTAAATTCGATTAAAACCTTGTACTACTTACTTATGAAATAACACCAGGAATTAGACGTAAGAAAGAGTTATGCGTCATGAATCTTACCAAGAGTTGTGAAAAAATGGATATTTACCCGGTATTTAGTTAAGAAGTGAACGTTTCGTGAAAAATATTGCTGAATTTAATCGCTTTCGATTCACATTGGTTTCAGATTACTTTATAATTGTTCATGGGGATGACAATGTTGTATTTTTATAAGGAATGTTGTAAAACATATTTTATAACGATTTGTCATAAGCGAATGAGCAAATTATAGAAAAGGAGAGGGTTTGTTATGACAACAACTAAAGGTCTTGAAGGGGTTGTAGCAACTCAATCGTCAATTAGTTCTATCATCGATGATCAACTTACATATGTTGGTTATAGAATTGATGATCTGGCAGAAAACTCCAGTTTTGAAGAAGTGATTTATTTATTATGGAATTTAAAACTGCCGACTAAAACGGAATTGGATGCATTTAAAGCAGATCTTGCCGAAAAAATGGAGCTTCCAGAAGCAGTTATTGAACATTTACGTTCTTATGATCTCTCTACCGTTCATCCCATGGCAGCATTAAGAACAGCTGTGTCCATTTTAGGATTGTACGATGAAGAAGCAGATGTAATGGAAGAAGCTGCAAACAAACGAAAAGCAGTTCGTCTGCAAGCAAAAATGGCTACAATTGTTGCAGCTTTTGCACGTATTCGTCAAGGAAAAGATCCAGTAAAACCGAAAAAAGAATTAGGTTATGCTGCTAATTTCCTTTATATGTTGAATGGTGAAGAAGCAAAAGATATTGAAGTAGAGGCAGTGAATAAAGCACTTGTGCTACATGCCGATCATGAATTAAATGCATCAACATTTACTGCACGTGTCTGTGTTGCAACATTATCAGATGTTTATTCTGGTGTTACTGCAGCAATCGGAGCACTAAAAGGCCCACTGCATGGTGGAGCCAATGAACGTGTAATGAAAATGTTAACGGAAATTGGCGAAGAAGAAAATGCAATTCCGTATATTAAAGAGAAAATTGCTAATAAGGAAAAAATCATGGGCATGGGTCACCGTGTATACCGCAATGGCGATCCGCGTGCGAAACATTTGAAGAAAATGTCAGAGGAATTAACAAAGATTACTGGTCAGCCAAAATGGTATAACATGTCGGTTAAAATTGAAGAATACATCAAAGAAAATAAAGGTCTTCCAGCAAATGTAGACTTTTATTCAGCATCTGTTTATCATAGTTTAGGAATTGATCACGATCTATTCACACCAATTTTCGCAACAAGCCGTGTTTCTGGCTGGTTAGCACATATCTTGGAACAGTATGCAAATAACCGTTTAATACGTCCACGTGCTGAATACGTTGGACCAAAGACACAAGACTATGTAGCAATTGAAAATCGTAAATAACATTTTGGGAGGTCGTTCAAAAAGTCATCAAATAATAAGCGGCGAATCTCTTCGTTGGCTTGCTTTTCCCGACTCGACCTTTGACGCACAGGACAAGGCTACGACAGCGATACATCATACATCGCACGAAGAAAAAGTGTATTTCTTTTTCGAGGGCGTGCTAATGTCGATGGTGGCTATTGACGTGACGTTCTTAGTCGACCTTACTTCTAATTTGGCAGCTTTTTGAACACGCACTTTTAACTGAATAAAGGCATTTTAAACAACTAAGGTCTATTTAAGTATTTTTTAATAACAAGCATAATGTAGCCGGTGTGTTACCGGTTATTATCACGTATTAACGAAATATGATAGAATATAATTGTACAAGAAGAACTAGGAGGTATAATTTATGTCACAGGGAGAAAAAATCACAGTTGAGAATGGAAAAATGAATGTTCCAGATCGTCCGATTATTCCATTTATTGAAGGAGACGGAATTGGTCCAGATATTTGGGCTGCTGCACGCAAAGTTATCGAAGCTGCAGTTGAAAAAGCATACAATGGTACGAAATCAATCGAATGGACAGAAGTATATGCAGGTCAAAAGGCATTCGATAAAACAGGTGAATGGCTACCAAATGAAACACTAAAAACAATTGATGAGTATAAAATTGCAATTAAGGGACCACTTACAACACCAATTGGCGGTGGAATTCGTTCTTTAAACGTTGCATTGCGTCAAGAATTGGATTTATTTACATGCCTTCGTCCAGTACGCTATTTCGATGGTGTCCCATCACCGGTTAAACGTCCAGAAGATGTGGATATGGTTATTTTCCGTGAAAACACGGAGGACATCTATGCTGGTATTGAATGGCAAAAAGGCACCCCTGAAGTAAAAAAAGTAATTGATTTCCTTAAAAATGAAATGGATGTACATAATATCCGCTTCCCAGAAACTTCCGGTATTGGTGTTAAGCCTGTGTCTGAAGAAGGTACAAAACGTCTAGTGCGCGCTAGTATTCAGTATGCACTTAACGAAGGCCGTAAAAGTGTTACACTTGTTCATAAGGGCAATATCATGAAATTTACAGAAGGTGCTTTCAAGGCTTGGGGCTATGAAGTTGCTGAACAGGAATTTAGTGACAAAGTATTCACATGGGCAGAGTATGACCGCATTGTTGAAAAAGAAGGTAAGGATGCAGCTAATAAAGCACAAGATGCGGCTGTCGCTGCTGGTAAAATAATTGTTAAAGATGCAATTGCTGATATTTTCTTACAACAAATTTTAACTCGTCCAAAAGAATTTGACGTTGTAGCAACAATGAACTTGAACGGTGATTACATTTCTGATGCATTAGCAGCACAAGTTGGTGGCATTGGAATTGCACCTGGAGCAAATATTAACTATGATACTGGCCATGCTATTTTTGAAGCTACACATGGTACAGCACCGAAATATGCAGGAATGGACAAAGTAAATCCATCATCTGTTATTCTATCTGCTGTGTTAATGCTAGAGCATTTAGATTGGAGAGAAGCAGCAGATTTAATCGCTAAAGCAATGGATAAAACAATTGCATCTAAAGTTGTTACGTATGACTTTGCCCGTCTAATGGATGGTGCAAAAGAAGTTAAATGCTCTGAATTTGGTAATGAACTGATTAAAAATATGGACTAATCAGGAGGGAGAAAAGCAATGGCTGTCAAACGTAATAAAATTTCCGTGATCGGCTCTGGCTTTACTGGTGCAACAACTGCATTAATGCTTGCACAAAAAGAACTTGGAGATGTTGTTCTTGTTGATATTCCAAATATGGAAGACCCAACAAAAGGAAAAGCACTCGATATGCTTGAAGCGGGCCCAGTACAAGGTTTTGATGCTAACATTACTGGTACATCCAACTATGAAGACACTAAAGACTCTGATTTAGTTATTATCACTGCTGGAATTGCACGTAAACCAGGGATGAGCCGTGATGATTTAGTAAGCACAAACGCAAAGATCATGAAATCTGTTGCAAAAGACATTGCTAAGTACTCACCAGATACATTAATTGTAGTATTATCTAACCCAGTCGATGCAATGACGTACACTGCATTTAAAGAATCCGGTTTCCCGAAAGAGCGAGTTATTGGACAATCAGGTGTGCTTGATACGGCGCGCTTCCGTTCATTTATCGCACAGGAATTGAACTTATCTGTCAAAGATATTTCTGGATTTGTTTTAGGTGGACATGGGGATAATATGGTACCATTAATTCGTTACTCTTATGCAGGCGGAATCCCATTAGAAAAGTTAATTTCGAAGGATCGTTTGGATGAAATTGTAGCACGTACACGTACAGGTGGCGGTGAAATCGTCGGTTTGTTAGGAAATGGTAGTGCATATTATGCTCCTGCCGCATCCTTAACAGTGATGGCTGAAGCAATTCTTAAAGACCAGCGCCGAGTGTTACCTGCTATTGCATACCTTGAAGGTGAATATGGCTACTCCGACATTTATCTAGGAGTACCATCTGTTCTTGGTGGTAAAGGTATTGAAGAAATTATTGAATTAGACTTAACAGAAGAAGAAAAAGCTGCATTGGATAAATCAGCTGAATCTGTAAAAAATGTACTTGAAATATTAGAATAAATTTTGTTCGAGGCTGTCTCCTACTTGGAGCAGCCTTTTTCTATGTGACATTTTTTATGGCTTATGACTTTGTAAATAATTCTTTACGATCTTAGCTATTCACATAATCATCACTTCCATGTAAGATAAACATATCACGAGTTGTTCATTAAAATGGGGGGGCAATGATATGAAGCAAACTATTCTAATTGTTGATGATGAAAAATCTATTGTTACGTTGTTGAAATTTAATATTGAACAGGCTGGATTTCAAACTGAAGTTGCCTTTGATGGGATAGCTGCTATCGAAAAAGTAAAACAGCAAGCCTTTGACCTAATTGTGCTTGATTTGATGCTTCCCAAAATGGATGGGATGGAGGTTTGTGAGTATTTAAGGCAAAATAAAATAGATACACCTATTTTAATGTTAACAGCCAAAGATGACGAGTCAGATAAAATAGCTGGCTTGGAGTTGGGTGCAGATGATTATTTAACAAAACCGTTTAGTCCGAAAGAAGTAATTGCCAGGATAAATGCAATACTTAGAAGGACAGGAATTGGGTCGGCCACCCATCATAGGTTTATCAGAATTGGGGACCTCACAATTTTTCCCGAGCGATATGAGGCAGAAATGCATGATCGTGTGTTAACTTTTACCCGTAAAGAATTTGAACTTTTGCATTATCTTTCCAATCACAAAGGACAAGTATTATCAAGGGATCAATTGTTAAGTGCTGTTTGGAATTACGACTATGCAGGAGATACACGAATTGTTGATGTACATGTCAGCCATTTGCGGGAAAAAATTGAACCAAACACCAAACGCCCAAGGTACCTGAAAACGGTTCGGGGACTTGGTTATAAAATGGAGGAGCCGATTTAACGTGCGTGCACTATTTAGTAAGCCACTACGTGTATATGTGATTGGTATTTTAATGCTTGTTATTGCCACCGGTGCAGTAATAAGTCAATTAACAAATGAATATATTATTTTATTTTCTGTTTTAGTGATTGAATATATTATCTTAGTCATTATATTATTACATGTTTTCGAAAAATATATGAAGCCAATAAAAAAAGCGACAAAAACGGTCAATGAACTTGTAAAAGGGAACTACCGTGCGCGTATTCATCATCCGGCGGTTGGCAGTGTTGGTGAGCTAAGCAGTAAAATAAATGTTTTAGCCCGAAACCTTAGTGAACTTTCTATTCAAGAAGAAATACAGGAGAAACAATTATTTACTGTTATTGATAACACACAAAGTGGTCTGGTTTTAATTGATGAAAAAGGCTATGTACATCTCGTGAATCGGAAATTTATATCAATGTTTGGCGGAACATCTAGTGATTACGTTGGTTATTTATATTATGATGTTTTAGAAAATGAAAAGATCCATCAGACTGTTCAAGAAACGTATCTATATGAAGAAACCGTCAAAGAATCATTTACGCAATTGAAGGGTCTAGACAAAAAGTATATTGAAATAGTTGGTGCACCTATCTTTAATGAAAAGAAGATGCTAAAAGGATCTGTACTAGTTTTTTATGATATTACTGAATTAAAAAAATTGGAGATCATGCGTAAAGATTTTGTAGCAAATGTCTCCCATGAACTGAAAACGCCGATTACCTCGATCAAGGGATTTGCTGAGACATTGTTGGATGGTGCGGCAAATGATGCTGAAACGCGTGAAAACTTTTTAGGTATTATCTTTGAGGAAAGCAAGCGGCTGCAAGTATTAATTGAGGATTTGTTAACACTATCAAGGTTGGAAAAAGATGAATTCCAGTTACATGTTACAGAGGTGAATATGGAAGAACTAGCTAACAAGATTCTTCCTATGATTAAACAACAAGCGGAAAGAAAACAAATCCAATTAACCGTCTCTCTTGCAAAAGGATTGACAATTATGGCTGATGAAGATCGTATCAAGCAAGTGCTTCTTAATCTTTTGGCTAATTCTATCAGCTATACATCAGAACATGGCAAGATATCTTTTTTGATAAGTGAAGGTGAAGAAGATATTCGCATTTCTGTTGCAGACACTGGTATAGGTATTCCGCAGGACGCGATACCACGAATATTTGAACGCTTTTACCGTGTTGACAAAGCTAGAAGCCGGAATACTGGGGGGACCGGGTTAGGACTAGCCATTGTGAAACACATTGTAGAAGTCCATAATGGTGACATCATAGCAACTAGTGAGCTAAATAAAGGTACAACTTTTGATATTTATATTCCAAAAAAATAATAACTTAAGGCTAACTTTATCATAGAAATAAAGTTAGCCTTTTTACATTAAAAAGCTTGGCGAAACTGGTATAATGAAATAAATAGTACATGTTACATGAGAGGAGTCACTCGGAACATGGAGATAAACGGAATCGGAATAATTATTATCATCATCATTGCATATTTACCGATTGTTTATAACTTACAAAAACGAATCCGTAAACTGGAGAATCAGGTAAATGAATTACAAAGACGCAGATAAAATTAGCAAATTATATAGCTGGACAGAGGAGGCAGTCGTGTGTCAAAAAAACTAGTACTAATCGATGGGAACAGTATTATTTACCGCGCTTTTTTTGCATTACCATTACTAAATAATGATAAAGGTGTTTATACGAACGCGGTTTATGGATTTACGACGATGTTATTAAAAATTTTAGAAGATGAGAAGCCAACACATATGCTTGTAGCGTTTGATGCTGGGAAAACGACATTTCGTCATCAAACATATAAGGAATATAAAGGCGGTAGACAGAAAACACCCCCGGAATTGTCGGAACAATTTCCGATCTTAAAAGAATTACTCGATGCATTCCATATTTCTCATTATGAACTTGACCAATATGAGGCAGATGATATTATCGGGACATTATCGAAGAAAGGCAACGAGGAAAATTGGGACGTCACGGTGATTTCGGGTGATAAAGATTTATTACAACTCGTTTCCGATAATGTAACCGTAAATTTAACGAAAAAAGGTATTAGTGATGTCGAATCCTATACACCAACATTTATGATGGGAAAAATGGAAGTGACACCAGATCAGATTATTGATCTAAAGGCATTAATGGGGGACAGTTCCGATAACATCCCAGGAGTGCCAGGTGTTGGGCAGAAAACAGCAACAAAGCTAGTGAAACAATATAAGACGTTAGAAGAAGTGTACAATCATATTGACGAGATTAGTGGTAAAAAATTAAAAGAGAATTTGACCAATCATCAAGAAGAAGCCTTCATGAGTAAGGAGCTTGTTACGATTAATCGTGATTCACCGATTGAGGTAACGGTGAATGACATTGTTTATGAGGGCTACGAACAGAACAAAGTCAGTGCTATGTTTAAGGATTTAGGATTTCAGTCTTTATTAAATAGACTGACAGGTGAAGCGGATGAAGAAACCGAACAAGCTATAGAATTGACTGCTATTAATTATACGATAGTTGATGAAGTAACACCTGATAGTTTTACAGGCGAAGAAGCGATCGTTGTGGAAATGCTTAGTGACAACTACCATCAGGCGCCAGTTGAAGGGATCGGAATCGTTAATGATAAGCAAGCATATTTTGTTCCAACAGAAGTTGCAGCACAATCAGAAGCATTTAAACAATGGGCAGAAGATCCAGCACAGAAAAAATATGTATTTGATGCAAAGAAAACATTAGTAGCGTTATTGAATCTTGATATACAAATAAAGGGTATTACATTTGATATGCTGCTTGCATCTTACTTATTAAACCCAGCGGAAAACCATCATGATATTCCAGCGATTGGACATCGAATGGGGAATCAATCGATTTTATTTGATGAAGAGGTATACGGGAAAGGTGCCAAACTAAAAGTACCTGAGCAAGAAAAGCTCGCAGACCATGTTGTTCGAAAAACTAACCTTTTATTTGCGATAAAAGAGGATATGGAAGAGCAGTTAAAGCATAATGAGCAATATGAATTGTTTAAGGAACTTGAAATGCCACTTGCTATCATCCTTGGAGAAATGGAGTATACTGGTGTTTTAGTAGATGTAAAACGTCTTGAAGATATGGGTGTTGAATTAAAACAACGATTACATGACATCGAAAACAAAGTGTATGAACTTGCAGGTGAAACATTTAATTTAAATTCACCTAAACAGCTCGGACCAATTCTATTTGAAAAGCTTGGACTGCCCGTAATTAAAAAGACGAAAACAGGCTACTCGACCGCTGCAGATGTATTAGAACAATTACGGGACGAGCATGAGATCATTCCTAAACTGTTGTTATATCGACAATTGGGTAAATTACAATCAACTTATGTGGAAGGACTATTGAAAGTTGTCGATAAGGATTCCCATAAAATTCATACACGATTTAATCAAGCTCTAACCCAAACAGGACGATTAAGTTCAATCGACCCTAATTTGCAAAACATCCCAATTCGTTTAGAGGAAGGAAGAAAAATTCGTCAAGCCTTTGTCCCTGTAAAAGAAGATTGGATCATGTTTGCTGCAGATTATTCGCAAATTGAGCTGCGTGTTTTAGCCCACATTGCGAAAGACGAGAAATTGATTGATGCGTTTCAACATAATACGGACATCCATACACAAACTGCGATGGAAGTGTTTCATGCTGGAAAAGACGAAATAACAGCAAATATGCGACGTCATGCGAAAGCCGTAAACTTTGGCATTGTATATGGTATTAGTGACTTCGGCCTTTCACAAAGCCTAGGAATAACTAGGAAAGAGGCTAAACAGTTTATTGAACGCTATTTGGACAGTTATCCAGGCGTTCGGAAATACATGGATGAAATTGTTCAGGATGCAAAACATAAAGGCTATGTGACAACGTTAATGAATCGCAGAAGGTATTTGCCCGATATTACAAGTCGGAACTTCAATAAACGAAGCTTTGCAGAACGAACGGCTATGAATACGCCGATTCAAGGAAGTGCAGCAGATATTATTAAAAAAGCTATGATAGACCTGCACGAAAGGTTAATTGATGAGAAGTTAACAGCAAGAATGCTGCTGCAAGTACATGATGAACTTATTCTTGAAGCACCTAAAGATGAAGTAGAAAAGCTAAAGAATATTGTACCAGCCGTCATGGAACATACCGTTGAACTTGATGTACCGCTGAAAGTAGAGTATGAATATGGAAAAAGCTGGTTTGATGCAAAATAGTAAGGGGAAAAGACGACATGCCAGAATTACCAGAGGTAGAAACAGTTAAAAATACATTAAAACGATTTGTAATGGGGAAAACAATTGAACATGTATCAGTCTTGTGGCCGAATATCGTGAAACAACCTGATGACGTAGAGCAATTTAAACTTATTTTACAGGGTCAGACGATTCACGATATAACTCGGAAGGGGAAGTTTTTATTATTCCAGTTGGATGATTATGTCCTTGTATCTCATCTGCGTATGGAAGGCAAATACAGTGTCCATCAAAAAACAGAACCTATAACAAAACATACACATGTCATCTTTAGTTTTTCAGATGATACAGAGCTGCGTTATAATGACGTTCGTAAATTTGGAACCATGCATGTTTTTCTGAAAGGGGAAGAGTTTGAACAGAAGCCACTTAATCAATTGGGACCAGATCCATTTGATGAGCGTTTCACATTTGACTATTTTTATAACAAATTAAAGAAAACGGATCGTGTTATTAAGTCTGTATTGTTGGACCAAGCAATCGTAGCAGGACTGGGAAATATCTACGTTGATGAAACACTTTTTAAAGCGGGGGTCCATCCGCTAAAAAAGGCGAGTAAATTAAGCAAAAAGGAAGTTTCAGCAATCCAAAAAGCATCGATTGCAACATTGAAAGAAGCAGTTGCTCAAGGTGGCACAACGATTCGATCTTATGTGAATGGACAAGGTGAAATGGGAATGTTTCAACAAGAATTATTTGTATATGGTCAGGAAAACCAAGCATGTAAGAAATGTGGTAAACCGATCGTAAAAATGAAAATCGGTGGCAGGGGAACACACCTTTGTGTGTCATGTCAAAAATAGGAGGGGATGATGAAATGGCGTTGATCATCGGTCTAACTGGTAGTATTGCAAGTGGAAAGAGTACTGTTTCCTTAATGTTTGATGACCATAATATTCCAGTAGTTGATGCAGATAAACTATCTCGAGAAGTTGTATATCCGGGGGAAAAGGCGTATGAGCAGATAGTCGAGACGTTTGGACGCGATGTGTTACGTGATGATAAAACAATTGATCGAGAGAAATTGGGTGCCATTATTTTCGCTGATGAAAGAAAACGTAACATGTTAAATAATATCGTCCATCCCGCAGTCCGAGAAAAGATGCTGCAGAGAAGAGACGGGTTTGTAGAAGCTGGTGCAACTTGTGTTGTTCTTGATATACCATTACTTTTTGAAAGTAAATTAACCCATTTCGTTGATAAAACATTAGTCGTATATGTTGATGAGCATGTTCAGTTGGAACGGTTAATGAATCGTAACCATTATTCTGAAGAAGAAGCAAGGCAACGAATTAAGACTCAAATCCCAGTGTCAAAAAAAGCTGCAATGGCTGATGCGGTGATCAATAACAATGGAACAAAATATCAGTCTTATGAACAATTAGAGAAATTATTAATGGAATGGAATGCGATATAACCAAGAGCCCGGGTCATGTTACCTGGGCTCTTTTAGTATTTCCTGAAAACAAATAAAATTCATCGGCACATTCTTCGTTAAATGTGTTATACTATTTATAACAATTGATAAAAAAGTATAACATATATAGGAGGACTATAAATGAATAAAACACGAATTGCTATTAATGGATTTGGTCGTATCGGGCGGATGGTTTTTCGTCAGGCGATTAAGGATAACCAATTAGATGTTGTTGCGATCAATGCAAATTATCCTCCAGAAACACTTGCTCATTTAATTAAGTATGACAGTGTTCACGGAATTTTTGACAGGGAAGTGAAAGCGCTTCATAATACGCTTGAAGTCGATGGAAAAGAAATATTACTTGTTAATTCTCGTGAACCAGAAAAACTTCCATGGAATGATTTTGCCATTGACATCGTAGTTGAAGCAACTGGTAAATTTAATTCCAAACAGGGCGCAGGACTGCATTTACAGGCAGGCGCTAAAAAGGTAGTTATCACTGCCCCTGGTAAACAGGTAGATAAAACGATCGTAATGGGTGTTAATCAAGACACCTATAACCCAGCGGAGGATCACATTATTTCCAATGCATCCTGCACAACAAATTGTCTCGCACCTGTTGTAAAAGTATTAGATGATAATTTTGGTATTAAGAATGGTTTAATGACGACGGTTCACGCGTTTACCAACGATCAAAAGAACATTGACAATCCACATAAGGATTTACGCAGGGCAAGAGGATGCACACAATCGATTATACCAACATCAACAGGGGCAGCGAAGGCTTTAGGTGAAGTATTACCACATTTAGATGGGAAATTACATGGAATGGCATTACGTGTGCCTACACCCGATGTTTCATTAGTCGATTTGGTTGTAGATGTAAAACGATCAGTAACAATTGAAGATGTGAATCATGTGTTTAAACAGGTAGCTGAAAATGAACTTAAAGGAATTATAAAATATAGCGAAGAACCACTTGTTTCAATTGATTACACAACAACAGATTATTCTGCGATTATTGATGGGCTAACTACAATGGTAATGGAAGATAATAAGGTAAAAGTATTAGCCTGGTATGACAACGAGTGGGGGTATTCACATCGGGTGATCGATTTAACAAAATTTGTTGGCAGCTGTTTGCAACAAGAACAGGTAAAAATCTCTTAATTATTTAGTGATTTAAGTGCAAAGGAAAATCAGTCAGAGCACTGATTTTCCTTTATTTGTGGTCACAGTCTCCATTGCAAAAACCTCTAAAAAAGTTTATACTTCATCATAAGCTTCTATGAAATTATGAAATGTTAAACATTTGCTTAAGGATTAGGACTTTTTTGGACTAGGCTGTTTTTTAAATGATTGTTTTTTTACACAATAGATAAAAAATGCGACGTAACTTTAGCGTGACTTTCACCCCTTCTATATAAGATGAGTGCTAATCCAGCGCTGCAGAAAAATACTCGCTTTCCATGGGGAACGCTTCAGCCTCCTCGGATGAAAACCACTTCCTGCGGGTTCAAGCACATAGGCTACATTTGAGTGCGAGAAAGCGTCACAAAAAAGAATTGTCGCTACGTCGCAT
Source organism: Virgibacillus sp. FSP13 (assembly GCF_054048505.1). Taxonomy (NCBI): domain Bacteria; kingdom Bacillati; phylum Bacillota; class Bacilli; order Caryophanales; family Bacillaceae; genus Virgibacillus; species Virgibacillus sp. FSP13. The sequence goes on from NZ_JBSVKG010000009.1 coordinate 55,171, forward strand.
TTTAGTTCAACTATGTAATTAAGAGGCAACAAACATTACGAAAAGAGCCTTGGACTATCTCCCCCCTGGCAGGATGTTTATAACATATAGGAGTTTTTTAACCATATATGTTTTAAGGGGGAAATAAATTATGGATACAATTGGTAGGCATGTAATTACTGAATTATGGGAATGCAATATCGATATTTTAAATGATATGGATCTTCTAGAACGAATTTTTGTTGATGCAGCATTAAAAGCAGGGGCAGAGGTTCGCGAAGTTGCTTTTCATAAATTTGCGCCTCATGGTGTGAGTGGGGTTGTAATTATCTCCGAGTCACACTTAACCATTCATAGTTTTCCAGAACATGGTTATGCTAGTATTGACGTATATACATGTGGTAACATGATTGACCCATATGTTGCAGTACGTCATATTGTGAAATTATTAGAAGCTGAGACATATGAAAAGGTAGAAATTTCACGTGGAATGAGTCCTGTTAAAATAAATCAATTTCAAACGTTATAATAGAGTTTTGTAAACTAGGGTTGATCACTTCACATGTGTGATCGACCCTATTTATGTTATAAGTTATATTAGTCGATTAATAAAAAACATGTTAAAATGAAATGAAATGCAATTGTTTTTTAAAGACGTACATGATCTTTTAAATGGGGTGTAATGATGTCATTCGGGCAAAAGTTAGCCAAATATTTTAACAATCATGCAGAAACAAGTGAAAATCATTGGGATTCATTATTACAAACCCATTATTATAAAACGACAAAAGATAAAGGGTTGGATATGGTTGAACAGTTTTTTATGCAATCTGATACTTTTAAAATTAACGCAATCTCGAAAGAACATGGAGAATTAAGTGTATCAGTGGTAAAAGGGAAAAAAGCGTTTATTGTTGTGACGATTATTATGGTTAGACCTTATCAGACTGCTATTGATTTCTCCGTTACAACAGAGTCTTTATTACCTTTTGATTTTGCGTACAGTTCGAGAATAATTCAACGATTATATAAAGAGTTTAATGAAATATTTCCATTAGTTGAATAGATTATGAGAAAAGGTCTATCGAAATGAGGTTGAACTAAATGCGGTGTTCAAATTGCCAAAATAAAAGTACCAAGGTTTTAGATTCACGACCAATTGAGGAAGGGCAATCTATTCGCAGGCGAAGAGAATGCGAACAATGTGGATTTCGTTTTACGACATTTGAACGAATCGAAGAAGTTCCATTAATTGTTGTGAAAAAGGATGGAGCAAGGCAAGAATTCAGTAGGGAAAAGCTAATTCGTGGATTAATCAAGGCTTGCGAAAAGCGACCGGTACCACTTGAGAGAATCGAAGGAATTGCCATTGATGTAGAAAGAGAATTGCGTCATTCGGGAGTTTCTGAAATTCTTAGCAATGATATTGGGGAAATGGTAATGGACCGGCTTTCAAAAGTTGACGAAGTAGCATATGTGCGCTTTGCTTCTGTCTATCGTCAATTCAAAGATATAAGTGTTTTCTTAGACGAACTAAAGGATTTAATCAAGACAGACAAATAGAAAACCGATTTGTCTGTTTATAGAGGTGAGAGGATTTGAGTTTTATTGGAAAGATTTTGCCTATTGAAGGGTATATTGTTTTGCAAAAAGGGAATTTGCCAGAGGGGTATGCAAAATCATTAACCCACTTATATCAACCTCTGATTGGGATAACTGCTGTAATGCTGTACCAGACACTTCTGCATGAAATAGAGTTGCAACAAGATCATGAACCACAAACCCATCATACATTAATGAATTATTTAGACTTACCGTTAGACGATATTTATCGTGCAAGACGAAAATTAGAAGGTATTGGCCTTTTGAAAACATATAAGCATCAGACAGACGAAAATGATTATTATACGTATGAACTTTTACAACCATTTTCACCAAGTGATTTTTTCAAAGATCCCATGCTTACTCAGCTATTGTATCATCACCTTGGAGAAGATAAGTATCATGTATTAAGAGGTCACTATTTCAACCAGCCGGCAATACAAAACGGCAAAAACATAACTGCTTCATTCAATGATGTCTTTCAAACATTTCAACCAAACCTTCAGCCTGTTGACCACATAAAGTCCGAAGCATCTTTTAATGAGGATGAAGTACAAATCGATTTTACTTGGATGAAGCAAATGCTCAAGCAGCGCATGATTCCAGAGAAATATATCTTAACGGCTGTCAACCGAAAATTGATATCACAAATGATGGTGCTGTATGATTTAGCAGAGCATGAAATAGAAAAAGCTGTAATGTGGGCATTAACAGATGAAAATCAGTTAGATGTTGACGAATTTAAGGGTGCATGTCACGATTTGTTTAAAACAAAACATAATCAAGCTACAGTAAAATTGACGGATAAATTAGATCAACCGACAGAAAATCGAGCAAAAAGTAAACCGGCTACAAAGGAAGAACAACTAGTTCATGAACTAGAGACAATGTCACCAAAGCAATTACTTGAGGATTTGTCGAGTGGAAATCATGCTTCAGCACAAGATTTAAAGATAATTAGTGAAATCATGACGACACAAGGGTTGCCATCACCAGTCATGAATGTGCTTATTCATTATGTTTTACTTCAATCGAATATGAAATTGTCAAAAGCATACTTAGAAAAGATTGCTAGTCATTGGTCAAGGGCAAATTTAAGAACGGCAAAAGAAGCGATGGCATTTGCCAAGAAAGAGAAAAATAAATATCAAACAGGATACACCAAAAAACAAAATTATCGAAAACCTGTTTCAAATGAGGTTGTGCCTGATTGGTTTAAAGAGCGAGAAAAAAAGCAAGCAAAACCAATACAGCAAAAAGGGAATATGGACCAGGTCAATGATGAAAAAGAGAAAGAAGAAATTTTAGCACTTCTACGCAAACATTCAAACAGCAACAAAAATAATCATTTGCAAGGATGATGTTAGTGGAACCGATCCAATCAAGTTTAAAAAAATGGATGCAGAATAACCAAAATTTTCAAGAGAACTATTCCAAAATTAAGCAGGAGGTTCTTGAAGATTCAGAAATCAAGGAATTTATTGCACTAAATCCCCAATTAACAACGAAAGAAATTAATAAGAATCTGATGAAATTGTATGAAAGTAAAACACAATCCAAGCAATGCGACAGATGTCCATCTTTTGATAAATGTATTAATATGATTAAAGGGTATTCCCCGATTTTGGCAGTGGAAAATAATGAGATACATCTATCATATGAAAAATGCCATAGACTTGTAGCACATGAAAAACAAAAAGATCAGCAAAACCTGATCCAAAGCCTATACATGCCGAAAGAAATTCTTAATGCTGAATATGAAAATATTGAGTTTGATTTTGCCAGAAAAGACGCAATCCGTGAAACAAGTAATTTTTTGGATCAAGTACACGTGGGAATACCTGCAAAAGGGATCTATTTTTCCGGACCATTTGGTGTTGGAAAAACGTATTTCCTTGGAGCGATAGCAAATAAGTTAAAGGAAGCAAACATCTCATCTATGCTCATTTATATGCCGGAATTTGTTCGAGAAATGAAAGGCTCAATTAAAGATGACTCTATCAATAAGAAAATAGATTATTTCAAAAAAACGGATGTTCTAATGCTTGATGACATTGGAGCTGAAACACAGTCTGCCTGGTTCCGGGATGAGATTTTGGGTTCCATTTTACAGTACCGGATGATGGAACGGTTACCTGTCTTCTTTACGTCTAATTACAGTATAGAGCAATTAGGTGATCAATTGGCGATATCTAATCGTGGAGGTGTAGAAAAAGTGAAAGCCGGCAGAATTATTGAACGCATCAAGCAAGTAAGTAAGGAAGTTTCCATGTTTGGGGAGAATCGACGTGATTAACTGCAAAGGCTAACAAGGAATGGTACGACCGTTCTAGTTAGCTTTTTTTATGGTCACTTTTGCTATTGTTACTAGTTTATCTGGATCATACATTTTTTTATGTGTTTGTCCATATAATGTAACAGTTTGGTTTTGGGTGAGGGTGATGTTGTTGCTGGAAGTTTATTTTGGTTCTGACAAAGAAGTAATCAGTTTTTGCGAGCATTTATTTCGTTATAACAAACAAATTGAGTTGCATTGGAAAACAGATAAAGATTGGGGGAATCAGTTACAACTGGAATATTTACCAAGCAATGAATCGATAGAAACAATCGCAAAAGCAATGGCTGACGTATTTCTAATTCATCGGTTGCAAGCAATGATAAAACATATTATTGAAGATTATTATTATTATAAAAGTACAGACGAAATCGAGCGCATTATGGAATTAACGCATTGGATTTTTTCTGGTGAAGATGATGATAGTCTACAGGTAAGAAAAAACAAGGATCCAAGTAAATTATTAAACTCCTTATTTATTGCAAATATAAAAAACACGACAACAATCCATTATGATTCGATTGTTAAGTTCCGCTTGAAGGTTTTTAAAGATCAATTAGTACATTATGTAGGCCTTGCAATTGATGAATTTAAACGGGAAGAAGATCATCAAGCATTTGTAAATATGTTGCGTGAATATATCGCAAAGAAAGAATCGGCGCATAATGTTGTCCATGTTTTACAGGGTAGTACATTTTCGTTTTTTAGAGCAAATGGAAAACCATTTTCTCAAATGGAATTGCGCACATTAATGCAGAAAGAGCCCTTATATATTGTTGGGCTTGATGAGAATGAATTAAACTTAGCACCATTGATCGCGATGGCACCACGGAAAATAAAGATATATGGTGACCATCCATCAGAACCGAAAACATTAACTGTAATCAATGTTTTTGAGGAAAAAGTGGATTTTGAGCCATTTAAAAATTTTCCATTCTCTATTCATTCGAAAAAACGATGAAAAAGGGCTTGATTTTCTTTAGTTGAAAGGCTATAATACAATTCATATATTATTTATCATTCAAACAGTAAAGATAAGGACATGATCGTTTGATAATTGTATAAAAAAGAGAATGGAAGTCCAACGGCTGAAAGCTTCCAATATACAACCAAATGATTACCACCTTTGAACTCTGCTATTGAACTGTAGTAAATAGTGGCGTATCATCTGCGTTAAAGATTTATGAAGCCGTAGTAACTACGGGAATTAGGGTGGAACCACGTGACCGACGCTCGTCCCTTTGCAAATATGCAGAGGGATGGGCGTTTTTTAATTCGATAAAAAGGAGCGATAATCATGGCAGCAGAAATGACAATTATTTTTCCAGATGGAGCTGAGAAAAAATTTCCTGTGGGAACAACTGGAGAAGAAATAGCTAGTTCCATTTCTCCAGGATTAAAAAAACAGGCGTTAGCAATTAAGTTAGATGGTAAATTGTATGATTTAAAACGGGAATTATCTCAAGGTGGAACAATGGAGATTATTACGTATAAAAATCAAGAAGGAATTGAAATTGAACGACATTCAGCGGCACATTTGATGGCACAAGCAATTAAACGCTTATATAAGAACGTTAATTTTGGTGTTGGTCCGGTAATTGACGAAGGTTTTTATTATGATATGGACATGGAACATACATTAACGCCCGAAGACCTTCCAAAAATTGAGAAGGAAATGAAACGGATTGTTGAGGAAAATTTGGAAATTGAACGGGTGGAAGTCTCTAGGCAAGAAGCAAAAGACATGTTTCGTGAAATTGGTGATGATCTTAAGCTAGAATTGATAGATGCCATTCCGGAAGACGAACAAGTAACAATCTATAAACAAGGGGAATTTTTTGATCTATGTCGAGGTGTTCATGTCCCATCAACTAGTAAGATTAAAGCATTTAAGCTATTAAGCATTTCTGGGGCTTATTGGCGTGGGGATAGCAACAATCAGCAACTTCAGCGGATTTACGGTACCGCTTTTGAAAAACAAAGCCAAGTTGATGAGTATTTACGTGTATTAGAAGAAAGAAAAGAGCGTGACCACCGTAAGTTAGGTAAGGAACTCGGGATATTTACAGTTTCACAAAAGGTTGGTCAAGGGTTACCACTATGGCTACCGAAAGGCGCAACGATTCGTCGCACGGTTGAACGGTATATCGTTGATCTAGAAGAGCGATTAGGTTACGACCATGTATATACACCAGTACTTGCTAATGTTGATCTTTATAAAACAAGTGGACATTGGGACCATTACCAAGACGATATGTTCCCAGTAATGGAAATGGATAACGAGGAATTAGTGCTACGTCCAATGAATTGTCCGCATCATATGATGGTATTTAAAAATCAATTGTGGAGTTATCGTAATTTACCGGTTCGGATTGCAGAGCTGGGTACGATGCATCGTTATGAAATGTCAGGTGCTTTAGCAGGTTTGCAGCGAGTTCGTGCCATGACATTAAATGATGCCCATATTTTTGCTCGGCCTGATCAGTTAAAGGACGAATTTATTCGGGTAGTGGAACTTGTTCAAAAGGTATATGAGGACTTTGGTATTGAAGACTATTACTTCCGCCTGTCTTACCGTGATCCTGAAGATAAAGAGAAATATATTGATAATGATGAGATGTGGGAAAAAGCACAATCCATGCTAAAAGAAACAATGGAAGAAATGAATGTGGACTACGTTGAAGCTGTTGGAGAAGCAGCATTTTATGGTCCGAAGCTTGATGTACAGGTAAAAACGGCTATTGGTAAAGATGAAACATTATCAACTGTTCAGATTGACTACCAATTACCAGAACGCTTTGATCTGACATATATCGGAGAAGATGGAAAAGAGCATCGACCAGTCGTTATCCATCGTGGAGTTGTTTCAACAATGGAACGATTTGTTGCCTTTTTACTAGAGGAATACAAAGGCGCATTTCCAACATGGCTAGCACCAGTACAAGCAAAAGTTATTCCGGTATCCCCACAAGCACACTTAGATTATGCAAAAAAAGTTGTCGATAAACTAAAATATAGTGGGGTACGAGTCGAAGCGGATGAGCGTGACGAAAAGATTGGCTACAAAATTCGTGAAGCTCAAACACAGAAAATCCCATTTGCTTTAGTTGTAGGTGATGATGAAGTAAATAACAATGCCGTTAACGTAAGAAGATATGGTGAAAAAAAATCCGAAACAATGTCATATGATGAGTTTGAACAATTGATTAGAACAGAAATTGCAGAGAAAACATTGCACAATAAATAAACATAAAATCCCAAACGTATTTTGAATACGTTTGGGATTTGTTTTGAATGAATGGTGGACTGAATTTTTTGAATATGGTATATTTCCCTCAAATCATTTTCTGTATTGGGAAATGAAAAATTATGGAGGTGCATATTGTGGGAACTATTCTTAACAAACACACCGCAGATACACCAGAATTGAAGTCAAAGGCCGAGGAACTTGCAGTGAAAAATGCAAATGTGATTTTGGATGTTCTTAGGGGAATGGTGGAGTTTGATCGATATGGTCAACATTTTTGGATTGGTGAGAATAGGGAAGCGATAGAGGCATGGAATAAGGCATTTGAAATTCTACAACAAGTAAAACAGCAACTTGTAAATTTGCAGAAAGAGGAATATGATTTTATGCAAACGCAAGTGATTGCATCTAAAGTTTTGGCAGCAAAAGAATTGGGATTAATGACCCCTGGTACTGAAACAAGTGTAGAATCAATCTTTGGTCAAGGGTTCGTTTATATGCAACGTATGATTCAGCTATTGGAGCATTTGTGTCAAATGCAGTATGCCGGAGAGCAAGCTTTAGCAAAAGGGGACTTAAAAATAGTATATAATGCAGTCTCAACTACATCAAGACGATTAACCAAAGTTGCCCTTGAGATGTATGATACACTATTGGAGCAATCAAAATTTACACACGAGGTGTCTGACGCTACATCAAATATTCTTCCTGATAAGGTTATTAATGTTAAACCACTTTTACAGGAGGCGTAATAATTTAAGGGAAGGGGGGATACCCTTCGCTTTCTTTTGATTTGAATTGGGGATTTTAATATGTCGCTTCTTAGGGTGAGTAATTTTAATAATGAATAGAATAATAAAGACTTTTATTGGAAACTATAGTTGGGTTTTTAAAGGGTCGTTTGCACGTGTTTCGTGGGGGATGATAGCCTCGAATATGGCTGTCTGGCTCTCCGAATTCACCGTGATATGGTGGGCAGTAAATGAGATGAATTCTTCTTTGCATGCGGGTTTCATTGTTGCATCAGGAGGAATTATTACGGTATTGCTATCACCATGGACTGGGTGGATTGCTGACAGGTTCCATAGGGGGAAAATTGTAGCATGCTGTGATTTTTGTTTATTGGTTCCATTTTTGCTTTTGGTGGGTTTGGTTCATTTTGATATGCTTGCTATTTGGCATATGTATATGATACATCCATTAATATCGTTAATTAAATCGCCTATCAGACCTTCAAGTCAGTCGTTGATACCCGAAGTAGTTAAGAAAGAACATTTGGAAAAGGCTGTTGCATTTCAAAATACTGCTGCTGAGGCCTCGCTTGTTTTAGGTCCAGCTTTAGCTGGGGTAATCATTGGTTTTGGATCGTTTGAAATGGCTTGGGTAACCTGTGTTTTATTAGTTGGACTCTCGTCTTTATTCGAACTGCGTATCCAAGATCCGCGTGGTTCACAGATCGATGTTAAATGGAACAAAAAACAGGTATCAACCGGATTTATACAATTATTCAAACGTCCAGCACTAAGGCTATTTGCTATTTCAACTGCTGTTTCACAAATGATTTTCACTGGTTTTCCACTATACCTTGTTGTTTGGGCAGCAAATGTATTACATGTTAATTCGGAAATCGCAGGTACATTCCAATCATTTTTTTCCTTAGGCGTTGTTGCCATATCGTTCGTCCTCGTTTTTGGGGCGAAACAGAGGCATGTCAAGATTGTAGCACCAATGACCGATATATTAACAGGGATTTTTATATTATCTTTGGTATTTATTGTGAAAATCCCTGTGGCTTATGCCGTGTTACTTATGATTGGACTAATGGCAGGTGCTAGTAATGTTTATTATTCCGGTTTTTTGCAACGTATCACTGAAGGACCAGAACGGGGACGTTTGCTCGCAGCTTTTTTTGCCATTAATGCAGGTTTAACACCATTGGGTAATGCTTTTGCAGGTGCGTTAAGTGGTTACTTGGAACCTTTATGGCTGTTTGTAATTGTTGCTATACCCATGCCCTTAATTGCTTTCTTTAATTGGAAGGCAATACGAATAGCTGAAAGTGTTAAGACAGATAGTCAAGAATTAACTTCCTCAGGTTAAGGAACAATCAAGTAATTTGTAATAACTAGGATTATTGTTCATCTTGTCTTCTTTTTAAAATATGTTATAATAATCTATAGGCTAAGTGTAACTTTTAAATGTTGACATCTATCATACTAGATGTTATTCTATAAAAGTTGAATAAAAACTTAATGATCTGAGACAAGTAGGAGCACCCGCTTCTCACCTGCTCGACGCATATGTTGCTGTTGACTGGTTCCGAATTTCTTTGAATAGATAAATGGAGAACGTGTGGGTGCATCATTGTACCGGCACTTTTTTAATGTAAACAGAAACTTGTCAATGATTATCAGCTTTAAAAATATGATGGAGGTGGCTGGCTATTAGCAAAGATATGAACGTTAATGAAAAAATTCGTGCTAGAGAGGTACGCTTAATTGACGCAAATGGTGATCAGCTTGGAGTGAAATCACGTAATGAAGCATTGGATATTGCTTCAACTAGAAACTTAGATTTGGTTCTAGTAGCTCCAAATGCAAAACCACCAGTATGTCGAATCATGGATTATGGTAAATACCGCTATGAGCAACAGAAAAAAGAAAAAGAAGCACGTAAGAAACAAAAAGTCATTAATGTGAAAGAAGTACGCTTTACACCTGGAATTGGTGATCATGATTTTAATACAAAATTAAAGAACGCTAGAAAATTCCTTGAAAAAGGCGACAAAGTAAAAGCATCGGTTCGCTTTCGCGGTCGTGCAATTACCCATAAGGAGCTTGGCCAGGAAGTTTTAGACCGCTTAGCTGAGGAAGTGAAAGATATTTCCACAATTGAGTCTAAAGCGAAAATGGAAGGTCGTAATATGTTTATGATGCTCGCTCCAGTTAACGAAAAATAATTCTAGGAGGAAAACTACATGCCTAAAATGAAAACCCATAAAGGTTCACAAAAACGTTTTAAACGAACTGGTTCAGGAAAGTTGAAACGTTCACACGCTTATACAAGTCACATGTTTGCACATAAATCACAAAAACAAAAACGTAAATTACGTAAATCTGCACTTGTATCTTCAAGTGACTACAAACGTATTAAATCAATGCTTCCTTATAAATAAGAGAGGCACAAACGAAAATTAAACTAAATTTGAGATACAATTGATTTGTATTAGGAGGGTAAACATATGCCACGTGTAAAAGGTGGAACAGTTACGCGCAGACGTCGTAAACGCGTATTAAAACTAGCAAAAGGTTATTATGGTTCAAAAAGGACACTATTTAAAACAGCAAAACAACAAGTAATGAAATCGGGTCAGTATGCATATCGTGACCGTAAACAAAAGAAACGCGAATTCCGTAAACTTTGGATCGCACGAATTAATGCTGCTGCACGCATGAATGATATTTCTTACAGCAAATTAATGCACGGATTAAAAGTTGCTGGCATTGAAGTAAACCGTAAAATGCTTTCTGATCTTGCAATTAATGATGAACAGGCATTTACGCAGTTAGCAGATAAAGCAAAAGCAGCACTTAAGTAGTAAATGATAGAAAATGACCAAGCTCTTGTAGAGTTTGGTCATTTTTACATATGAGAGGGAAAACCAATGGAAAAAATTAATTTATACTTTGTTTACTTGTTCATGATAAATGTTTTTGGTTTTGGATTAATGGGTTTAGATAAGCGTAGGGCAAGAAAACACCAATGGCGGATCTCTGAAAAAATGTTGTGGATGACGATCATTATTGGTGGATCTGTCGGCTCCTATTTTGGAATGAAACTATTCCATCATAAAACAAAGCATCTCTCTTTTAAATTTGGTGTCCCGATTTTTGTCGTTCTTCATGTTGCATTAGCTATTTTTCTATCTGTGTCATAAAGGCTCGTCTCCTGTCATATACATGTACTAATCGTTATGGAAAAAGAATGCCATATGCTTGGTTGTAAAGGAGGCAGGTTATGGAACTTCTTGGCAATTATCTCATGACGATTATCGGCACAGGTGGACTGTTTGCCCCCATTTTGTTCATTAGCTTTCATTTATTACGTCCATTATTTTTTCTTCCTGTTGTATTTATCTGTGTTTCTGGGGGCGTTTTATTCGGAGCTGTAGCTGGTACCTTATATTCGCTCATTGGGATTACCTTATCAAGCGTCATTTTCTATGGAATCATTCGTCGGATGCCTAAAACATTTAACAGACTTACGAACATGAAACAGAAAATAATCGGGAGGCATTCAGATTTTACAACTTCACAAATTGCTGTGCTAAGGCTTGTACCATTTATACACTTTCATCTTCTATCACTATGTCTTATTCAAATCACAGAGGGCTTTAAAGATTATGCAAAATCCTCATTACTATCAAATATTCCATTAGCATTTGTTTATACTTCTATCGGTCAATGGATATCAAGTCTATCCCCTTTATATATCTCCATATTTTTAGTTGCGCTATTACCACTTATTTATTTACTAAGAAAAAAGGAAATTATTATTAAGTGGCAGGACTTTTTTCAAGTAAGCACATAAAAAAATGCTCACATCAAGTGAGCATTTTTTTATGGGTTAAAGCCAGCCTTAAGGGCATTCCTTAGTCTACAGGGGTTATAAGTAACTTATTAATCGGATGTTTCCATTCGATTTGGGCATATGGATAGCGAATTAATAATTCTTTTTCTAAGAAATATAAATCATCACGAGTTAATCCCCGCAATTCGATTGGTTCAGGTGTAGATATATGAATATCAACAACCTCAAATGATTGTTCTGTAGCCCCCAAATATTTTTCACCCTCGAATAAACAGCCCTTATAAACAAATTGCAAATTCTTTTTGCTATTTTGTTCCTCATCAAGTATAAAAAAAGTCATATTGTCCTTAGCGATCCTTAATTTACGCATTGGATTTTGAAAGTAGTGAAAAACCGTGTATGCAAGAAAGGCTAGTGCGATAAGAATCAATATCCGAAACAGTAGTACAATCATTTTTACCCGTCTCCCTCTCTTCGTTATCATCTTGTACGTATTAGAATTCATGCAGGTTTCACTAATTCCATAAATTTCGTGTTACAATCGTAGAAAATAGTGTAAAGGGGCAATACTACCATGGATTGGCAAAAATTATTTACCATGCAAAAACAATTAGATTTTTATATCGAAACAAACCAAAATGTAATAGGAAAGGATTTATTCCAAGAAAAAATGCTTGCACTTTTTGTTGAAATTGGTGAACTAGCGAATGAAACTCGCTGCTTTAAATTTTGGAGTACGAAATCAAAAAGTGAAGAAGACGTTATTTTAGCTGAATATGTGGATGGTCTCCATTTTATTTTATCATTAGGGATAGACAACGGTTATCAATATGAGCCACGTGCTTTAAGACAAATTTTAAATAAGGAAACGGAGCAGTTTAATCAGGTATTTGAAGCATGCGTTTTATTTAAACAAGATCCATCACAAGCGAATTATCGAAATATGTTTGAGTGTTATTTACAGCTCAGCCAAGTAATCGGATTTGACGAGAAATCAGTGTATATGGCCTATTTAAAGAAAAATGAAGTTAATTATGAACGACAGGATCAAGGGTATTAGAGCAAAAATATTTTGTTATTTTTCAAAATAAAGTTATAATAACAGTATATTAAAAAGGGAGGATCTCATATATATGGCAAAATTAGATGAAACATTAACGATGCTAAAAGACCTAACCGATGCTAGAGGAATTCCAGGAAATGAAAAAGAAGTTAGAGATGTGATGGAAGGTTACATTAAACCATTTGCTGATGAAGTTTACACAGATAATCTAGGAAGTCTTATTGCAAAAAAAGCAGGCAATGAAAATGGACCTAAAATAATGGTTGCTGGTCATTTGGATGAGGTTGGTTTTATGGTAACCCGAATTGATGACAATGGTTACATATATTTTCAGACAACTGGTGGCTGGTGGAGTCAAGTAATGCTTGCTCAACGTGTAACAATTATGTCAGGTAAAGGCGATGTAACTGGAATTATTGGTTCAAAGCCTCCGCATATTTTGTCGGCAGAAGTTAGGAAAAAACCTGTAGAAATCAAAGATATGTTTATCGATATTGGCGCAGCGAGCAAAGAGGAAGCAATGGATTTCGGTGTTCGTCCTGGCGATTCAATTGTACCTTACTTTGAATTTACGCCATTAAAAAATGAAAAAATGTTATTGGCCAAGGCTTGGGATAACAGAATCGGTTGTGCGATAGCAATCGAAGTATTAAAACAGTTAAAAGATCAAGACCATCCGAACATTGTATACGGTGTTGGTACGGTTCAAGAGGAAGTCGGGTTACGTGGTGCACGGACTGCGGCACATAAAATAAACCCGGATATCGGCTTTGGTGTTGATGTTGGTATTGCAGGAGACATGCCAGGGGTTTCGGATAAGGATGCAGACAGCAAGCTTGGTGAAGGCCCACAAATCGTTTTATATGATGCATCAATGGTTTCCCATAAGGGTGTTCGTGATTTCATCGTGAACACAGCTGATGAGAACAATATTCCATACCAATTTACTTCAATGGCAGGAGGCGGAACAGACTCTGGATCTATCCATTTAACAGCAAATGGTGTGCCATCTTTGTCGATTACGATTGCAACACGGTATATTCATTCGCACGCAGCAATTTTACACCGTGATGATTTTGAAAATGCGGTTAAGTTAATTGTGGAAGCAATTAAAAAATTAGATCGAGATAAAGTGAACGAAATAATTTTAGCTTAAATAAAAAAGATCGATAGCATCATATAGCTATCGATCTTTTTTATATTTACCGCCACGGTTAGGCAAAATAGGAGTTCATAACCTTTTTTACGTAATTCTGCGTTTCTCCAAACGGTGGGATCCCTTGATGTTTATCAACATTGCCAGGCCCAGCGTTATAAGCTGCAACAGCTAATTCCGTGTTGCCATTATAGCGGTGAAGCATTTGACTTATGTATTTTGTCCCGCCTTCAATATTTTGACGTGGATCGTACGGGTTGGTAACACCAAGCCCTCGGGCAGTTTCTGGCATTAATTGCATTAGTCCTTGAGCTCCAGCATTACTTTTGGCATTAGCATTATAGTTCGATTCCGTTTTGATAATGGAATGAATTAGTTTTGGATCAATACCATACTTTTTAGCTGCTGCAGCAATATGGGAATCGTAATCAGCAGAAGATACAGGATTCTTATTGATAGCGGAAAAAGGATCCATCGTTGCAGATGACAATACTTGTTGGTAATTAGGTTTACTTATTGGTCGATCAACGTTACCATGTAATTCCGCATTGTTGTTTAGCTGTTCTTGTAACATTTGATTAAAGGCTAAGTCAACGATAGGGGAGTTAACGGAAAACGAATGATCAGCTGATGTTAAAATCGACATTGCTTTGTACTGCATCATTGCTTGTAACTCTTTTATTTCCATACTTGAAAATCCCCCTTTTAAACTATATTTAGTTTACTCTCAAACGATGATAAAGGCAATATCTTTATTATAATTTAATCGTTTCTTTACCAGCTTCTTGTAAAACATGCTGATAAAATGGATCATTACCAACACAGTAAACATGGTCACATAAATTGATAATTTCATCCATGTCATGGGATGTATATATAATTATCTTTCCATTATTTTGGGCCAAATCATTTAAATAGGTTCCTATTTCTTTTCGCGACTTTAAATCGATTCCAACAGTTGGTTCATCAAGGAGTAATAATAATGGGTCGTGGATCAAACTGATTGCCAAGTTTAATTTGCGTTTCATCCCGCCAGACAATGCTTTAACAGGTTCTTTCCATTTTTCTAATTTCATGTCCAAACATAGCTGTCTCAATTCCTGTTTGTTTTTATGCTTCCAGGCTAGTCGTTCAAAAAAGATCATATTCTCTTCCACACTAAATTCTTCCCATAACGCAATATCTTGGGGTACAAAGCCAATTTGCTTTCGGATCTTTTTTCGGCTGCTTTTGTATGTATCACTATTTAACTGGATCGATCCTGCTGTTGGCTTTAACAAGGTGGCTAAAATTTTTAACATCGTCGATTTACCTGCGCCATTCTCTCCAACAAGCCCAACAATTTCACCTGGTTTGACTGAAAATGAAACAGAGTTCAAAATTTGCTTTTTGCCATATTTCATTGATAATGAATCGATATTAAGCATCGGTTTTCTCCCTCCTTACATACCACCATATTGCGAGTATAATGATGATCAACGATGAAAGATTCATCATGCCACCTGTCAGAAAAGGTTGAATAGGACTAAGCATATGAATCCATGACGATTTATCTATTATGTCTATGGTTGGTAAGATTGCTCCACTAAAAATTGCAACAAACAGTGTTATTGCAAAAGAAAAAGTATAATAAATGAATGGGTGTTTGAACTGGCTTGCCAGTAAAAAAGCTATTAAATTCAAGATAATTCGATAACTTAACAAACTCCACAAGGAAACCCGCTCTTGAAACAATATATAAAACAGACTGATACTAAGCAAATCGGTAATGAAAAATAGTAGCGTATACAGAAAAAAGTTTCCCACGAGATAGTTTTTCCATGAATAACGTGTAAAAGCGAACCGTTGTATTACATTTGCACGCTGTTCCGTAATCACCCAATCAAATAATAGTAGTGTCGCTAACAGACAGAAAATAGCCCATAAGCCCCACAGATTAAATGTCTGCATTTTATCTGTCTGCACAGTGGTTGTGTGACCAAAGGAAAATGATGTCTCTAATAAGTTTTCCTCTTCTTGAATTTCTTTGGATTTTGTTACAATTTCATCCCAAGTCCACTGCTTGTTTGACTGGTAATGCCCGATGAGTTCCTGGACAACATACGCTGCCTTTGATCGTCCCGTTTCCTGTTGCACATAGGATAGTATCATTTCTTTCACAGGGGTATAGGCGAACGATAGGTCAGACTGATAACTTGTCAGTAAACGATTACGATTACTGTTTCGTATTTTTTGTTCAAAATCATCATGAATTACAAAGACACTATCTAATTCATGCTTTTTTAATTGGTGTAAAGCGTTTGCTTCATCAAGTTGAAAAACGCTTATGAATGGAGTCGCTTTGATTTCACGAAGCAACTCCAATGACGTATCAGTTTCATTTTCTAAAACAATGCCAACCGGAACTTTGCTGTCATCTTTTATTGCGTCGGTTACTATTGTGATTCCAATCGTTGCAGCAATTGGAATCAAGAGCCAAAATAAAATGCTTAACCAATGCTTTTTCCAATGGATCAAGCGCGTCTCTATAATAGGTTTCATTGATTAACACGCTCCTTCCACAATGACACACCCGTTAAAAGAAAGAAACCAGCCAATGTTAGAAGCGAAAGTGGCAGATAATCTGCATAAAAACGTTCATTTAAGACAATTTCCTGTAACCAATGGAAAGCTTGGTTAGAGAAACTGTATGGCAAGTATGCTTGTAAATAGGCTGGAAAATACAATGATGGGATAATGGCTCCACTAATTAATAATGTAAATCCTGTGAACAATGATTGCACAAGTAACCGCAACTTCTGTGTTTGGATTATTGTTTCGATCAGTGCCAAACCTTCTAAAAAGATAAAACTATATAATAGCGTAATGATGGCTATTCGAACGTAATCCTCTTTATATAATGTAATGTCTGTAAAAAGCTGGAATGCATATAAAGCAAAAACTGCACAAAATGCAGTAATAGCAAGCGTTGTTATGATTTTTGCCAGTAGCTGTTGTAACGCTGAAACACCATATAGACGCATCCGTTGTTTTATTCGTATGTGATCATCACGTGTTAGAAATGAATAGAAAGCAATCAACCAGATGGTTATGATGATAAACCAGCTTGCGAGTGCGTAATAATGAAATGGCGTATTTGTTGCTTGGTTGGTTACTGTTTCTTCATCAAGCATTTTATCTTTGCCAATTGTATAAAGGACAAAACTTGTAAATTGGTCAAATAGCATGTCATTGCGTTCATCAGTCCCCATTGGTAATTGTTTTGCAAAAAAATTAATGGTTAAAATATTCGCCTGTGCTGCCCGGATATGTCGGGAAACACTATCAAGGAGTTCTTTAATCACAAAGCTTTCCGTTGGTTTATTCGGATTTCCAGTAATATGTAAAGTAACAGATTTACCTTGATAAAGATGTTCAGTAAACTCTTTTGGAAACGTTATGTATGCACTAAGGTTATTTTGCTCCAGATCATTGTTGGCTTTCTCTTCAGATAGTGCATTGATCGAAATATAGTTGCCTAACTGAGAGGATTCTTCAATTAATTTTACAACCAACTGCGTTTCTTTGGATTGATCCAAATCGACTAATCCTATTTGAATAGGATCTCTTTCATCTTGGTCAATAAAAGAAGCAATCATGATAGCACATAGCGTTATAACAACAATAGGAAAAAGCAAAAGAAGAGGAAGTGATGGCCACTTCCTCCGTAGTATTTTAAAGTCATGTTTCATAAACAAAAATAGATGATTTATAAACAGCATGGTGCCACTTCCTTGTTAAAACTTAAAGTCCGTTGAGACCGCCACCAGCCCCTAAAATACCCATAAGCCATTGCTGGTATTGTGGCATTACGTCAGATTCAAAATATTGCATGATCTCATTTACAGACATACTGCCAAGGTCTTTCACGCTAGAATCATCAGGTGCTTCAACTTTTTTAATCGTTTTTGCATCTTTTGCTACATGTAGGCTGAACATATCTTGTGTTATACCTGGAGCTTCAACTGAAAACGTGTTTTCTGAGTTCATTTTATCATTATCATATGTTGCCACACCAGACCAATTTAAGCTACCTGTTCCAGAGTCTGGGCTATTTATGGAAAATACGCGTTCATAGTCGCGTTTACCGTCCTTTAATGTCTCGGTTCCATCATAACTTATTTCTGTATTACCTGCTACTAGTTTAATAGTATCGTCAGCTTTATTATTTTTCCATGATAAATCACCGGTTAAGGTCATGGATTCCTTATTCGTTGCATCTCCCGCCGTAAACTCATAGTCGAATTTTTGCGTTTCATCGTTTAATAAATGTGTACCTGTAATTGTCAGGGTACCAATGTCATCCTTATTTGGACCAGCACCGATAGTGAAATCTCTTTTTACAATCAAATCATTTTTAACCCAAATAATTGATGTTAATCCTTTAGGAATATGGGCGTCTTTTAATCCTTTGATTGCTTCATCAAGTCCTTTTTCAAAGTTTTTGATTTCTTGATCAATGTCCACGCCAGCAAATTCTGAGCTTAAACCGAATTGTTGTATTTCCATTTGCTCTGTGATAATCTTTTTTAACCGTTTATCGTCTTTTGCTTTTTTCAAGGTTGTTGAGAGGATATCTTTTACCTTTTGCTCTGAAAGATGTAGGGTAATCTTCTTCGTATCAAAACTTTCCTTGTCAACCTTTACTGTTTCATCTGATGAATCAAATGCTTCGTCAGGAATTTCATCATAAATGGTTGTGATATATTCCTCGGTTAAATACTCCTGATCGTCTTCTGGTAAGCCTTTTGCCATTTCAAAAAAGGAATTAAAGTCAATTGTTTCGTCTTTCGGGAATGTTGGGTCTGCTTCATGTAGTAACTTACCCAGATCTCTATCCTTTAATTGTAGTGTTTCTTGAAGAAAAGGAAGACCGAGCATTACCTTATCTGCATCAAGGAAAAGGTTAATATCACCAATTTCCATTTCACCTAAGTTCGCTTGAATATCAGCCGCAACTTTATTTTCTTGCAAGTCTGTTTGTGTTGTCAGCGTAAGCGAAGAATTATTAATGATTTCCTGTGGATTCATCATCCCATAACCTCCGCTAGTTGGGTCGTTATAATTAGCTGATAATTCGACTGCTGCTTCGGTTGGATTTTCTTCTGTTTGTTTTCGCCAATCAAATTCTGACTGATATCGTTCATTGATTCTTTCTTTCATAAATTCGATTGTGTTTTTCTCAGCTGTAAAGTATTGTGCTTTGTCAGAACCAGTGATTAATACGTAAGCGGTCACACCGCCACCAACTACTAGTAATGCTGCAACGATTATTGCAATAATCTTTTTGGAAAATCCTTTCTTTGCTTCCTCTGAATTGTACGTTTCATCCATGTACAAACTCCCCCTCGCTTTCTTTACCCTCTTACTATTTTATTATTAAGTACTTAGCCTATAACAATAATGTATGAATAATTATATATCATTCCTGAAAAAATTGGTCAAATTGTTCCATGTTTTTATAAAAACTAACTAGGTCTTAAGGTGGTGTTTTGTTTTGGGTTAAAAATGATAAGCTAATTCTTTATGTCTACTATTTAGTAATTTATTGGAAACTAAGTTTAAGGTAGCCGATAATTTTTGAGGGATTTTAGATTGCGAAGGATATTTGCAGGACTAATTATTTATTTTGATAAAAAAATGATAGATGCTTGATTGTGCATCTACCATTGTATAAACACCATATTAACCAGTAGTGGTTGCGTTTTTAACACCTTGTTCCAAAGCATCAACCATTTCCTGTTTTTCTTGTTGGTCCGAATGTTTCCAGATTAATTCAAAAAGAACACCTAAACCAGGAAGCATTTTTTCTTCGCCATTCTGAATGGCATCAACGATTGTGGCTTCTAATTGCTCTTGATCATTTTTAGCGATATTCGTTAATATAGCTTTCCGTAAATTTAAATCCAATCATTTCACCCCTTTATTTCATATAGGATTATGGATAGTTTGACCGATTTATGGTGAAATATGTATGATTAACATACAATAAATGAAGGATGCGATGGAATGATAACGTCGGTGCAAAATGATAAAGTCAAACTTTGGAATAAATTGAAAAAGAAAAAAGATCGAATTCAATTAAAAACATTTTTAATTGAAGGTTTTCATTTGGTAGAAGAAGTACATTCAAGTGACTGGGAGATAAAGGAAATCATTCTGCAAGAGGGGATAGATGTGCCTGAGTTTGCAGAGGGATATCCTATTGTTATTGTAAGTTCGCTTGTTTTCAACCATATTTCAAACACGAAAACACCACAAGGAATTGCAGCGGTAGTAAAAATGAAAAATTACAATCAAGAAATGTTTGAACAAGTGTTGATTCTAGATGCTATACAGGATCCAGGAAATTTGGGAACAATGATCCGAACTGCAGATGCGGCAGGGTTTGATGCTGTTATATTAGGTGATAATACAGTTGATATGTATAATGATAAAGTGGTTCGTTCTACACAAGGGTCGTTATTTCATATTCCCATTTTTCAGGCGAACCTTTTAACGAAAATTTCCCAATTAAAAAAGGATGGTTTCACGGTTTGGGCATCTGCTTTAACTAATTCATCTTCTTATTTAGAAATAAAACCTAGTAAGAAAACGGCATTAATCATTGGGAATGAAGGATCAGGTATTCATGAAGATGTGCTGGGATTGGCAGATATTTGTGTTAAAATCCCGATCTATGGAAAGGCGGAATCCTTAAACGCTAGTGTTGCAGCGGGAATATTGATGTATTATATTAAGGGTTAATCATTGCAACATCCATAAATTTTATCTATAATAAAAGAAATTTGTAAATGATGCTATGAAAGAGCCTGTTAACAAGAGAAAAACGGTTTTAGGGAGGAAATGTCTAGGACTGAAAGCATTTCTACTGTTTACTTGTTAATGTTTCACTCTGGAGCTGACACTTGGACCTTGTTCTCAAGTAAAGGTGTACCGGATCTTATCCGTTATCAAGCTTAAGTTGGACACAGCAGTATTGTGTCAACAAGGGTGGTACCGCGAATTTAAAGCCTCGTCCCTTTTTGTGGATGAAGGCTTTTTTGTTTTTGCTATTAAAAAGGAGGTTTGTTCAATGAAGGAACAATTAGAGGCGTTACAAACAGAAGCACTAGCACGTATTGCTGACACGAGTGACAGCAAGGAACTTCAAGCCATTCGTGTTGCTTATTTAGGGAAAAAAGGATCGATTACAGGGATCTTAAAAGGTATGGGTAAACTATCCAAGGAAGAACGTCCGGTGGTAGGGGAAATTGCCAACCGTGTTCGTGAATCAATCACGGAGGCAATTGAACAAAAAAGTGAGACACTTGAACAACAAGCCCTAGAACAACAACTAGAAAAAGAAACAATTGATGTGACATTGCCAGGTCGTCCTGTTCAAGTTGGCGGTCCACATTTATTAACCAACCTCATTGAGGAAATTGAAGATTTATTTATTGGTATGGGATTTGAAGTAAGGGAAGGTCCGGAAGTAGAGACGGATTATTTTAACTTTGAAGCATTAAATTTACCAAAAGATCATCCTGCTCGCGATATGCAAGACACATTTTATATCACAAACGAATTATTATTAAGAACCCATACGTCACCGGTGCAGGCACGAACAATGCGGGCATATGAAGGAAAAAAATCGGTTAAAATGATATGTCCAGGTAAGGTTTATCGACGCGATACGGATGATGCAACACACTCCCATCAATTTACCCAAATTGAAGGACTATATGTTGATAAAGATGTACGGATGAGTGATCTAAAGGGGATTTTAGATGTTTTTGCTAAAAAAATGTTTGGGGAAGATAGAGAAATTCGCCTACGTCCAAGCTTTTTCCCGTTTACGGAACCATCTGTAGAAATGGATATTTCCTGTAAAGTTTGTCATGGTGCGGGATGTTCCGTTTGTAAAGGCACTGGATGGATTGAAATTTTAGGTGCTGGTATGGTTCATCCAAATGTGCTGGAAATGGCAGGATATGATCCAAACGTATACACTGGTTTCGCGTTCGGTATGGGACCGGAACGAATTGCAATGCTGAAATATGGAATTGATGATATCCGTCAATTTTACACGAACGACAAACGATTCTTAAAACAATATCATAATGCATAGGGAGGTATAAAGCTGTGTTAGTTTCATTAAATTGGTTGAAAAATTATGTAGATATCGAAAATAATACACCGGAAGAACTTGCAGAGAAAATAACGAAAAGCGGTATTGAAGTGGAAGGCATTGAATATGTCGCTGAACAAAGCAAGGATGTAGTTGTTGGGTATGTGAAAGAATGTGCTAAACATCCAAACGCAGATAAGTTAAATCTCTGTCAAGTTGATGTAGGTGAAGACGAATTGCTGCAAATTATTTGTGGTGCACCAAATATTCAACAAGGACAAAAGGTAGCAGTTGCAAAGCCTGGAGCGGTTTTGCCTGGGAATTTCAAAATTAAAAAAGTAAAATTGCGTGGCATTGAATCGAATGGCATGATTTGTTCATTACAAGAACTGGGAATTCAGGAGAAGTACGTTCCTAAAGATGTGGCAGATGGAATATTTGTTTTCCAAAATCATCTAGAAATCGGTCAGGATGTTACACCACTTTTAAATCTTGATGATGCTATTTTAGATTTAGGACTGACACCTAACAGGGCAGATTGTCTAAGCATGTTAGGAGTTGCTTATGAAGTAGCGGCCATTTTGGATAAGCCAATTCATTTGCCGGAAGAAAAAGTTAATCAAGCAGACGAACATGCTGATGATTATGTTTCGGTTAAAGTAGAAGATAAGGAATTGAATCCCTTCTATGGAGCGTTTATCGTGAAAGACGTGCAAATTCAATCATCACCAATCTGGATGCGCAATTATTTAATGGCAGCAGGGATCCGACCGATCAATAATGTAGTTGATATCACGAATTATGTATTGCTTGAATATGGTCAACCATTACATGCCTTTGATTATGATCGTTTGGATTCAAATGAGATTGTCGTTCGACGTGCAGCTGAAAATGAGACAATTGTGACACTAGATGAACAAGAACGTAAATTATCACCTGAAAATTTGGTCATCACCAATGGAAAAGAACCAGTTGCTCTTGCCGGAGTAATGGGTGGTGCAAACACAGAAGTGCACGAAGAAACGAAAACGATTTTATTAGAAGCGGCATATTTCGCCCCTTCGTCAGTCAGGAGAACTGTAAAAGAGACAGGGTTACGTAGTGAGTCTAGCACACGCTATGAAAAAGGTATTGACCCAAATCGTGTGAAACGCGCAGGTATCCGAGCATGTCAGCTTTTAGAAACATATGCAGGTGGGACTGTGTTAAATAATCCAGTAGTTGTTGACGAGCTAGATCATTCGGAAAAGGAAGTTGCTATTAATACGGATGAAATAAACAAACGACTAGGTACAACGATTACAACGGAAGAAATTGCAAACATTTTAACGAAATTACGTTTTTCATATGATCAACAAAATGACCATTTCCATGTAAATATACCTACTCGTCGCGGAGATATTTCTATTTTTGAAGATATGCTTGAAGAAGTAGCACGAATTTATGGGTATGATAACTTGCCATTCACATTACCAGCTGGGGCCTCACAAGCTGGTGCACTAACAGAACGTCAATGGCTAAAGCGACAAGTTAAAAATTTTATGCAAGGTGCTGGCCTGATGGAGACGATTACGTATTCCTTGACTAGTGATGATTATGTTTCGAAATTAATTAGTCCAGAAGTTAGAAATGATAATTTGTCACCAGTCAAGCTGGCCATGCCGATGAGTGGAGATCATAAGTATTTGCGTTTAAGTGTACTTCCTGAGTTATTACAGACAGTATCGTATAACCTTGCTAGAAACCAGACAGATATTGCGTATTTTGAACTTGGCTCGATCTTTATCTCGAACGAGCAAGAAACGACGAAACAACCAGATGAAAAATTACGTTTAGCTGGTGTGTTATCTGGCCTTTGGGAGGAGCACGAATGGCAGCAAGAAAAGAAATTAGTTGATTTTTATGTGGTAAAAGGAATTGTTGAAGGTCTGTTTAATTTCTTAGAAGTTCCAGTTTCTTTTGAACAAGCAAAATTACCTGATATGCATCCTGGTCGATGTGCGAAAATTGTCATGAATAACAATGTGGTTGGATTTATTGGTCAACTTCATCCATCACAAGAAAAACAAATGGATTTAAATGAAACATATGTATTTGATATCAATATGGATCAAGTATTTAATGAATATGACAACAATCCAAGCTATCAATCAATACCAAAATATCCATCAATCGTCCGTGACATTGCTTTTGTACTGGATGAAGATGTACAAGCGGGTGATGTTGTAAACGTGATCCAGGAGACAGATAAAGATTTGGTGAAAGATATTCAAATCTTTGACGTTTATACAGGAGAACATTTACCAGATGGGAAAAAATCAGTTGCATATCGGTTGCTTTATCAGGACCCTGAACGAACATTGAAAGATGAAGAAGTAGAAGAATCCTATCAAGCAATTGTTGCAGCAGTTAATGAAACATGTCATGCATATGTGAGGTCGTAAAAAATAAACCTGGTATGGGCTATTCACCGCCCATACCAGGTTTTATTTAACTAAATTATAAATACTTTTCTGCTTTCTTTGTATTAACAAAATGTGTTTTGGCACAAGTCGTTAGTATATCGTGTCCTTTTTTGTTTATTATTTTTGCAATTACTTGGTCAACATGATTAGAAGCACCTTTTGGTAATGTTATGTCAAGTTTATCAGATAGTTTATCCATTTCATTTAAAAAACTGGTTCGAGCGATAATTGATCCAGCGGCAACTGCAATAGAATAGCTCTCAGCTTTCGTCATGAAATATGTCTTATCCGTAATTTTTTCTTGTTCACTGGCAATATACTTCTTATACAGGCTGGGTTCACAAAACTGATCGATCAAGATTCCTTCAAATTTCAATTCGTCAACTTTCTCCAATACATTTTGAATAGCATGATGATGGAGCATCGCTTTCATTTTCCCTTGTGACCAACCTTTGTTTTTCAATGCGTTATATTTTTCATTACGCAATACTAACAGTGAATAGGTAATATCAAGTTTCATTATTTCTTTTGCTATTCGTTTAATTGTCTTATCGGTTAGATTTTTAGAGTCTTGGACGCCAATTTGTTTTAATTTCTCAATTTGATTTGCATGAACAGCCGCACATGCTACGGTTATTGGACCAAAATAGTCACCTGTTCCAGCCTCGTCTGACCCAATATGGGAAGCTACAAATAGACTAGTTGGTGGTGAGTTTTTGTGGGCTGAATTAGTAACAGGCTTCTTCTTTTTTGCAGATTCCTCTCCATTGTCTTTCGTCCATTTTGCTGATTCAATTTCCGGATTTTTGCCCTGAAAAAGGACCTTTCCAGACCGGTAAGCGGTTATAACTGCATTCGATGTTTTAGCCCGAAAGATAGCTCCTTGTGGTGAAGCGGTAACTGAGCTTGCGTAATATTGCTGCATTTCTTTAATAGTTGTAAGCGGAATAACGTGTACGCTTTGTGGCATATTTATCTCTCCATTCCATTGCTTATAATCACTATAGCAAAGGATTTAACATTTTAAAAAGGTTTATTCTTTAGTTTCCTAAATGCATTCTTCATGTTAAGATAAAGTGAATAATTTTTTCCGAGGGGGTAGCCGTGTGACCCAGAATGATAAAACACGAATAACGGTAGAAATACATAATAAATCATATACAATTGTTGGGACCGAACCAGCACACCATGTCCGTCTTGTTGCTAGTTTAGTGGATCAAAAAATGCATGAAATCCAAGCAGCCAATAAAGATTTGGATACGACTAAATTAGCTGTTTTAACAGCAGTTAATTCAATGAATGATTATTTAAAATTAAAAGAAGACTACGCTAAACTGTTAGGTTCAATAAATAAGAAAGAGGATAAGTAACATATGGTCGATTTCATTTTAATAATATTATTACTTTTTGGTTTTTTAATCGGGTTAAAAAGAGGTTTCATTTTACAAGCATTTCATCTAATTGGCTTTATTGTATCATTTATTGTTGCGATCATTTATTATGATGATTTAGCATCAAAATTAGCGCTTTGGATACCATATCCAGAACTTTCTGGAGACAGTTCATGGGCTGTTTTTTTACAATCGCTGCCACTTGAAGTTGCTTTTTACAACGCAATCGCCTTTGCTATTATCTTTTTCGCGGTAAAAATCATTTTACAAATTATTGCCTCCATGCTCGATTTTGTAGCCGAATTACCAATATTGCATTCCGTTAATCGTATATTGGGTGCGGTTTTGGGGTTTTTAGAAATATATTTGCTACTGTTTATCATATTGTATATATTAGCCCTAACTCCTGTTGGCAATGTGCAATCTTGGATAAGTAATTCATTTATTGCACAACTGATTATTGAACATACACCAATATTATCTGAGCAATTAAAAGATTTGTGGTTTACACACATAGAAAGTTTGTTTGATTTTTAGACGATAAAGAGGCTGATTCAAAATACTAGGGTATCCATTTGTGTCTCATGTACAATAGGTATAACCTTAAATGAATCAGTCTTTTTGCATCGATGAACGAGTAAAGCAGGTGAAATTGAACATGACAAAGAATAAAAAAGATGTATTGAAGCTACTTGAAGAAATAGCGGTCTATTTAGAATTAAAAGGGGAAAATCCGTTTAAGATTTCTGCCTATAGAAAAGCGGCACAAGCTCTTGAACGAGATGATCGATCATTAACTGAAATAGATGACTTCACGAAAATAAAAGGTATTGGTAAAGGTACGGGCGATGTTATTACTGAATTTCTAGAGCACGGAGAATCC
The DNA here is from genome assembly GCF_054048505.1 of Virgibacillus sp. FSP13. Taxonomy (NCBI): domain Bacteria; kingdom Bacillati; phylum Bacillota; class Bacilli; order Caryophanales; family Bacillaceae; genus Virgibacillus; species Virgibacillus sp. FSP13. The sequence continues at coordinate 82,031 of NZ_JBSVKG010000009.1, forward strand.
GTAACACTACACCAATTGGAAAAAGAGGTTCCGAATGGACTAATACCGCTATTAAACTTGCCTGGCCTCGGTGGTAAGAAACTGGCTAAATTGTACCAGCAACTTGGTGTATCGGATGCTGACTCATTAAAAGAAGCTTGTGTTAGTGGACAGGTAGAACAGCTTGCTGGATTTGGTAAAAAGTCAGTTGAAAAAATTATACAAGTGTTAGAAGACGCAAATAATCGCCCAGAACGGTTGCCAATAGCAACAATGCTGCCACTTGCTGAACAAATGGAAGCACGATTAAAAGAGATCCCAGCGATCGAAACATTTTCGCAAGCTGGGAGTTTACGTCGCATGCGTGAAACAATCAAGGATTTAGATTTTATTATTGCAACGATGAAACCACTTGAAGTTAGGGATGCACTGTTGGAAATCGACAATATTAAAGATGTAATAGCAAGTGGGGAAACTAAAGTATCGGTTACGATTGATGATGTTTTTGATATAAATGTAGATTTTCGAATTGTGAAACCAGAGGAATTTGCGTCAACCCTTCACCATTTTACTGGGTCAAAGGATCATAATGTTGCTATGAGACAATTAGCAAAATCCCGTGGTGAAAAAATCAATGAATATGGGATTGAACTTGATGAAACAGGCGAAATTTTGACGTTTAAAACGGAAGAGCAATTTTTTCGGCATTTCGGATTGACGTACATTCCCCCCGAAGTCAGAGAGAATACCGGTGAGGTTGATGCCTTTAAGAAAGATATGGACCTTGTTCAATTAACGGATATTCGCGGTGATTTGCATATGCATACGACATGGAGTGATGGGGCTCAATCGATAGAAGAAATGGTGAATCAAGCCCGAGCAAAAGGATATGACTATATTGCGATTACTGATCACTCTAAATTTTTGCGTGTGGCGAATGGTTTAAATGAGACAAAACTACGAAAGCAACGAGAAGAAATTGCGAGATTAAACGAAAAATACGGAGATATTCATATTTTTGCCGGAGTTGAAATGGACATTCTGCCTGATGCGACATTAGATTTTAGCGATGAATTTTTGCAAGAAATGGACTTCGTTATTGGTGCTATTCATTCTAGCTTCAGCCAGTCCAAAGAAAAAATTATGGCGCGGTTATATACCGCATTGGAAAATCCATACGTTTCATTGATTGCTCATCCAACTGGTAGATTGATCGGCAGACGTGATGGTTATGCTATTGATATCGATAAATTAATTGAACATGCAAGTGAGACAGGAACGGCGTTGGAAATAAACGCGAATCCAAATCGGTTAGATTTATCTGCTGAATGGGTACGAAAAGCACAGGAACAAGGTGTAGCAATCGCAATAGATACAGATGCACACAGCTTTCATATGCTTGAACATATGAAGTATGGCGTTGGTACGGCAAGACGCGGTTGGTTACAGAAGGAAACAATCATCAACACATGGTCAAAAGAGAAACTAATGGAATTTATGAACCGTAAGAAATGATAAAGGAGTAAGCAGGAATGAATGAACGTATTCTCCAAGTACTTGAATTTAATAAAATATTGGAATCTCTGACAAGTCAAGCTGCAACATCATTGGGAAAAGATCTTGCGTCTTTATTAAAACCAGCAACAGATTTGCAGGACGTGAAGGCCCTGCAGCAAGAAACAGATGAAGCTGGACAAGTTGAACGACTAAATTTATCGATTCCACTTGGTGGGATATCTGACATACGGGCAAGCGTAAAACGAAGTATCATTGGTGGTGTATTAAATACCGGTGAATGCCTTGATGTTGCCAACACGATTTACGGCGGGAGACAAGTCAAAGAGTTCATCGCCAAACTAGAAAAAAATCTCCCCATTTTAGAGGGATTGGTTGAACAAATTACGCCTTTACGCGAGTTGGAACGTCAAATAAAAAGCTGTATCGATGATCATGGGCAAGTGATGGATGGTGCATCAGTTAAATTACGTAGCATTCGATCTTCCATTCGCACATATGAATCAAGGGTTCGCGATAAACTAGATAATTACACAAAATCGAAGAGTAACATGCTTTCCGATGCGATTATAACGATTCGAAATGACCGTTATGTCTTGCCTGTTAAGCAAGAGTACCGTGGAACAATTGGCGGGATTGTGCATGATCAGTCTGCATCAGGCCAAACGTTGTTCATGGAACCAAAAGCTGTTGTTGATCTTAATAATCAATTGCAAGAAGCTAAAGTGGCAGAAAAACAGGAAATAGAGCGTATTTTGCGTGAGTTAAGTGAACACATTGCTGGAGCAGAAACATTTTTACTTGAAAATGTTTCTGTGTTAGCTAAAATTGATTTTATGTTTGCCCGGGCTAAACTAGGTAAGCAAATGAAAGCAGCAATGCCCAAGATGAATGATCAAGGTTTTATTAAGATGATGCAGGCACGTCACCCCTTGATTCCAGCGGATAACGTGGTTGCTAATGATATTGAAATTGGAAAAGATTACACTTCAATTGTCATCACCGGACCTAATACTGGTGGGAAAACAGTAACATTAAAGATGATTGGTTTATGTACATTAATGGCACAATCAGGGCTACAAATCCCTGCCTATGACGGATGCGAAATGGCTGTTTTTGAGCATGTTTTTGCAGATATTGGCGATGAACAATCAATTGAACAAAACTTAAGTACTTTTTCTTCACACATGACTAACATCGTTAATATTATTGAGCAAGTTGATAACAAAACATTGGTATTATTCGATGAACTTGGTGCAGGGACAGATCCACAAGAAGGTGCAGCACTTGCAATGTCTATTTTGGATGAAGTGGTATCAAGGGATGCGCGTGTGATTGCAACGACCCATTATCCAGAATTAAAGGCATATGGCTACAATAGGGAAAATGTAATTAATGCTTCGGTAGAATTTAATGTGGAAACATTGCAGCCGACTTATCGATTATTGATCGGTGTTCCTGGGCGAAGTAATGCATTTGAAATTTCAAAGCGGCTAGGATTAAACGATTCCATTATTGAACGTGCAAAAGATCAAGTTGGAGTCGATTCGAAAAGTGTTGAAAATATGATTGCTTCGTTGGAACGATCACAAATACAGGCTGAGAAGGACTATGAGGAAGCTCATCAAACATTAATAAAAAGTGAAGAACTGCGCAATGAAATTCAAAAAGAGTGGCAGCAGTTTGAATATAAGCGTGAGGAATTATACAAAAAAGTTGAGAAAAAGGCAGAAAAAGCATTACAAAAAGCTAGGGAAGAGGCAGAACTAATTATCAATGAGATTCGTGGTATGAAATCCGCTGCTGATTTAAAAGAGCATGAATGGATCGAAGCGAAAAAGATGCTTGAAGAAGCAAAACCGAAGCTTTCCTCCAAGCCATCAAAGCAGGCAAGCAGACCAACAAAAGAGTCCAAAAATGAACTGCATCCCGGTGATGAGATTAAATTGCTAACCGTGAACCAACAAGGGACGGTTTTGGAAAAAGTGAATGAAGATGAGTACCTAGTCCAGGTTGGGATTATGAAGGTAAAGGTAAAACGAAATGATCTTCAGGCTGTTGGAAAGCAAAAGAAAACGATGGAAAAACCATTAACAACTGTAAAAGGGTCAAACTATCATGTACGCCCAGAACTTGATTTGCGTGGGGAGCGCTATGAAGAAGCCCTACTCCGTTTAGAAAAGTATATTGATGATGTATTACTAGCTGGTTATGCAAAAGTATCCATTATTCACGGGAAAGGAACAGGGGCACTTCGGACAGGTGTGCAGGATTTTGCGAAGCGACATCCAAGAATCAAGAATAGTCGTTATGGATCGATGGGTGAAGGCGGAAGTGGTGTAACGATCATAGAATTACAATAACACACAGCGTACGTGGGGAATGGAGTGTTCAAGGATGAATGGTTTTTGGGAAAATGTTTTTGTCGAGACTGCAGCACGCTATAGTGTGGTTATTTTATGTACGATTGTATTTTTGGCTGTGTTCGAACTTGTTACATCCTATAAGAATTGGGAACAAATCAAGAAAGGAAATTTTGCGGTAGCAATGGCAACAGGCGGGAAAATATTTGGTATTTCCATCATTTTTCGCTATTCCATCGAACACAATGATACACTATTACAAAGTATCGGCTGGGGAGTATTTGGATTTTTATTGTTGTTGGTTGGTTATTTCATTTTTGAATTTCTAACCCCAACAATAAAAATCGATAAAGAGATTGGTAAAGGGAATAAGGCAGTAGGATTTATTTCCATGTTGATTTCAGTGGGATTATCCTTCGTGATTGGGGCAAGTATAGGATAAGGGGAGAAGAACGAGAGTGGAAACATTAGCTAAAGTTTTACTTGTTGTAGCAGTTATTTTTATTGTTGTGGGCGTCGTGTATTTACTATAAAAATTAATTATTTTCAGCAAATTGATGAAAAATATTTCAAAAAATACAAATTAATCGGTATACTATAATTATATAGTATAAGGAGGAGATGAAATGGGGGAGGAAAAAATATGGCATGCTCATTATCCAAAGGAAATACCAACAAGTGTTTCCTATGATGAGAAGCCATTACACGCTTTTTTGATAGAAGGTGCTAAACGATACAAGGAAAAGAAAGCGCTTCATTTTATGGGGAAGGAAATTTCATTTGCGGAAGTCTATCTGCAAGCAAAGAAAATGGCTCATTACATGCAGCAGCTTGGTTTGAAAAAAGGTGACCGTGTTGCGGTAATGTTACCGAACAGTCCACAGTCTGTAATTAGCTATTATGGGGCATTAATGGCTGGGGCAACCGTTGTACAAACAAACCCTTTATATAAAGAACGTGAATTGGAATATCAATTGAACGATTCAGGTGCTACGTTTATCGTTTGTATGGATATCTTATTGCCAAGAGTAAATAACGTAAAAGAAGCAACGTCTATTGAACATACAATTGTTACAGCTATTAAGGATTATTTACCGTTCCCCAAAAACATTGTTTATCCGTTTATCCAAAAAAAGCAATATAATATGGTTGTTAAGGTTGAGCAAACCAATGATACTCACGTATGGACGGATATTATTGCAAACACAACGGATAACTACACAGAAGTCGAAGTAAACCCAAAAGAAGATTTGGCTTTGTTACAATATACTGGTGGAACAACAGGGCATCCCAAAGGTGTTATGCTGACGCACTTCAATCTCGTTGCAAATGTTCAAATGTGTCAAGCATGGTTATACAAAGCACAGCAAGGAAAAGAAGTTGTGTTAGGTGTGTTACCATTTTTCCACGTTTATGGTATGACAACCGTCATGAACATGTCGATTATGTTCGGCTCGAAAATGGTCTTGCTACCAAAATTTGATGCGGAAGAGGTTCTAAAAACAATTCAGAAACAAAAAGCAACGTTATTTCCAGGGGCACCGACAATTTATGTTGGGTTATTAAATCATCCCAATTTAAAAAAGTATGATTTGTCATCGATAGAAGCCTGTATAAGTGGTTCAGCTCCACTACCGGTTGAGGTGCAGGAACAATTTGAAAAAGTGACAAATGGACGGCTGGTTGAAGGGTATGGATTGACCGAATCATCCCCTGTAACTCATGCAAATTTTGTTTGGACAAAACGCGTGAATGGAAGTATTGGGATTCCATGGCCTGATACAAATGCTAAGATTTTTTTGTCGGATTCATTAGATGAGGCGGAAATTGGTGACGTAGGTGAACTTGCAGTGAAGGGACCGCAAGTAATGAAAGGCTATTGGAACAACCCTGAAGAAACCGAAAAGGTGTTAAAGGATGGCTGGTTATTTACCGGTGACCTCGGCTATATGGATGAGCAAGGTTATTTTTACATTGTCGATCGTAAAAAAGATATGATTATTGCTGGAGGATATAATATTTATCCAAGGGAAGTAGAGGAAGTTCTATATGAACATGAAGGTGTACAGGAAGCTGTTGTTGCAGGTGTACCGGATATGTATCGTGGTGAGACCGTTAAAGCATATGTGGTGTTGAAATCAGGCTATAAACTTAAAGAGGAAGATCTAAATAAATATTGCCGTAAGCATCTAGCAGCATATAAAGTACCGAGAATATACGAGTTCCGTGATGAACTGCCAAAGACAGCAGTTGGGAAAATTTTAAGAAGAAGTTTAGTTGATGAAGAGAAAGAAAAATTGCAAAAAAATAGTAAGACTGTCTGAGCTTCGTGCTCCCCTTTTTCCTGATAAATGGGACAAGTTCTATATTGACATAATCAATTTGTGAAGGTACAATATAAAATATGAATGATCGTTCATTCATATTTTATACCAAGGTAAGCACTAAGGAGATAAAGATGAAGAAAAACAAGCCAAAATACAAACAAATTATTGAAGCGGCTGTTGAAGTTATTGCGGAAAACGGCTACCATGCGTCACAAGTTTCTAAAATTGCCAAAAAAGCTGGCGTAGCTGATGGGACAATATATTTATATTTTGCGAACAAAGAAGATATTCTCGTTTCTTTGTTTGAAGAGAAAATGGGCCAATTTGTTGAACAAATAGCCATCAGTATTGATAAAAAACAAAATGCAAGTGAAAAACTGCATACATTAATTGAAATGCATTTCCATCAACTTGCACAAGACCATAATTTGGCAATTGTGACACAGTTAGAATTGCGCCAATCAAACACAGATTTACGTTTAAAGATTAATAGTGTTTTAAAACCTTATTTAGCTGTTATTGATAATCTCATTTTGGAAGGTATTGAAGAAAATATCTTTCAAGAAACTTTAAACCTTCCACTAGTGCGACAGATGATTTTCGGGACCTTGGATGAAATTGTTACAAATTGGGTTATGAAGGAACAAAAATACGATTTAGTAGGGCAAGCTTCACAGGTTCATGGATTGTTAATAAATGGGCTTTCGACAAAATAAGAAAAGCGCTTTCACATTTTTCTAGTGAGTCGTTTAATTTTCTGCTATGATAGTGATAGAAAGGGAGGATTAAATTTTGGGAACTTTAGGATATGAAACAGAAAATCACATTGCAACATTAACCATTAAAAGCCCACCTGCAAACGCTTTATCTAGTACATTGATAAATGATCTAGCTGAAAAGCTTGATGAAATAAAAAAGGATGAATCAATAAAAGCTGTCGTTCTAAAAGGTGAAGGGAAGTTTTTCTCTGCAGGTGCCGATATTAAAGAATTTACTTCCTTACAAAACGCTACGGATTATCAAACACTATCCGAAAAAGGTCAGCAGTTGTTTGATCGAATCGAGCATTTTCATGTGCCTGTAATTGCGGCAATTCATGGTGCTGCTTTAGGTGGAGGCTTAGAACTTGCCATGTCTTGTCATATTCGAATCGCTTCAGAAAATACCAAACTAGGATTACCAGAATCAACACTCGGAATTATTCCCGGATTTGCCGGAACTCAGCGGTTACCACGTTATGTCGGAGCTGCGAAGGCGTACGAAATGATTTTAACTGGGGAACCTATTCACGCGCATGAAGCTCAAGCTTTAGGTCTTGTTAATCGAGTAGTTGAAAATGAAGAAGTTTATCCCGAAGCTATGAAACTAGCAGAAAAAATCGTAGCAAAAAGTAAATTAACGATTAAACGAATAATGAAGTTAATTCCATACTCGATTGTTGATCAGTTCGCAGCAGGAGCGAAAGCGGAGGCTGAGGCTTTTGGCGAAATATTTGGTTCCAATGATGCTAAGGAAGGCGTACAAGCATTTATAGAAAAACGTAAGCCTAATTTCCTGGATAAATAATATCGGTTGAACACTAATTAAAGAGGAGGATATCGCATGAATATCTATGTTTTATTAAAAAAGACGTTTGATACAGAGGAAAAAATTGTAGTATCTAACGGTCAAATTGAAGATGATGGTGCAGAATTTATAATTAATCCTTATGATGAATATGCTGTAGAAGAAGCGATTAATCAGCGTGATGCACATGGCGGAGAAGTTACAGTTGTGACAATTGGTGACGAAGAGTCGGAGAAACAGCTTCGTACTGCACTTGCCATGGGCGCCGATAAAGCAGTCTTAATCAATACGGAAGATGACTTGGAAGACGGTGACCAATTTACGACAACCAAAATTTTGGAAGCGTTTTTTGAGGATAAAGACGCTGACTTAATCTTAGCCGGGAACGTGGCAATTGACGAGGCGAGCGGTCAGGTTGGTCCTAGATTAGCTGAACGTCTTGGGATTTCATATGTAACGACTATTACTAACCTTACTATTGATGGTGATAAAGTAAATATTGACAAGGATGTAGAAGGTGACGTTGAAAAAATCGAGACGACTTTACCTGTTCTGGTTACTTGTCAACAAGGATTGAATGATCCGCGTTATCCATCACTTCCAGGGATTATGAAAGCGAAGAAAAAACCATTGGAAGAGTTAGAGATTGATGATCTTGATCTTGACGAAGATGAGTTGGAACCAAAAACAAAGACAATTGATGTATTCTTACCACCAGAAAAAGAGGCAGGTAAGGTGCTTGAAGGTGAGCTTGATGCCCAAGTTCAAGAATTAGTTTCTCTACTTAAAAACGATGCAAAAGTACTGTAAACCTTTATTTTAGAAAGGAGAAAGACTTATGAGTGATAAACTACTAGTTATTGGTGAAACAAGAGATGGTTCATTGCGTAATGTTACATTTGAAGCAATAGCTGCAGCGAAAAAAATAAATACAGACGGTGAAATTGTTGGGGTTGTTTGTGGAGATAATGAATTAAAGTCACTTGCTCAAGAAATGGTATATTATGGAGCGGATCGTGTTATCACGATTAAACATGACGATTTAAAAATGTATACATCAGAAGGCTATGGCCAAGCTGTTTTGGCGGTGATCAATGAAGAATCTCCAAGTGGAATTGTAATGGGCCATACATCAATTGGGAAAGATTTAACACCTAAACTTGCAAGTAAATTAGAAAGTGGATTAATTTCAGATGTGACAGATATTGAAGTGGATGGGGACAAAGCGGTTTTCATAAGACCCATTTATTCCGGAAAAGCTTTTGAAAAGAAAATTAACACGAGTGACCCTGCATTTGTTACAATCCGTCCGAATAACATTCCAGCACTTGATCGTGATGAATCCAGAACGGGAGAAATTACTGCAAAAGATGTAGATATTTCAGATGTTCGCACGGTTATTAAAGAAGTGATACGTAAAGCTTCGGAAGGTGTTGATCTATCTGAGGCCAAAGTAATTGTAGCTGGTGGACGCGGTGTAAAAAGTAAAGACGGCTTTAAGCCATTGCAGGAACTCGCTGACCTGTTAGGCGGTGCGGTTGGAGCTTCACGAGGCGCGTGTGATGCAGAGTACTGTGATTATTCATTACAAATTGGGCAAACAGGAAAAGTGGTAACACCGGATTTATATATTGCTTGTGGAATCTCAGGTGCAATCCAACATTTAGCGGGTATGTCTAATTCGAAAGTGATTGTCGCAATAAATAAAGATCCAGAGGCAAACATATTTAATGTTGCTGACTATGGCATCGTTGGGGACCTATTTGATGTAATTCCAATGCTAATTGAAGAACTTGAAAAGGTTAAAGTATAATTAACTATAGAGCCTGCCCAATAACTGGGAAGGCTCTATTTCGTACGAACGTGAATAGATACCGGTATTACAAGCAAACTATTCGCAAGGTTATACGAACGATGTTATACTCATAAAAAGAGTTAATGATTAATTGAGGAGGAAAATATATATGGCAATTTCACATGTAACAGATCAAAATTTCGCAAAGGAAACTGCTGAAGGCTTGGTTTTAGCTGATTTCTGGGCGCCATGGTGTGGACCTTGTAAAATGATTGCACCAGTGTTAGAAGAAATTGATGGCGAAATGAGCGAAAAAGTACAAATTGTAAAACTTGACGTAGATGAAAATCAGGAAACAGCTGGTAAGTATGGCGTTATGAGTATCCCAACATTATTGTTGTTTAAAGATGGAAATGTTGTAGACCAAGTAATTGGTTTTCAGCCAAAAGAAGCATTGGTTGAACTAATCAATAAACATGCATAATTAGGCAAATTAGGTGATGTTGAAACTGGGCATTTTGTAATGTGTCCACAAAATAATGATTAATACTATGGAAAATCCCTTGTTACGATTGTGGCAAGGGATTATCTTTCGTTATACTGATTTGTATTAGGTGTTTATAAAGAGGGGGGGATATTTTGAATCAAATAATTAAAGAAAAATTAGCTGTTCTCCCAGCATTACCAGGTTGCTACTTAATGAAAGATAGACAGAATACAGTTATTTATGTTGGAAAATCAAAATTATTAAAAAATCGAGTTCGATCCTATTTCACAGGAGCAAACGATCGAAAAACACAGCGGTTGGTTCAAGAAATTGAGGACTTTGAGTACATTGTGACGTCATCGGAAATCGAGGCACTTATTTTGGAAATGAATCTAATCAAGAAGTATGATCCTAAATACAATGTCTTGTTGAAAGATGATAAAACATATCCATATTTAAAAATTACACATGAACGGCATCCGCGCTTACTTATTACACGGAAAGTTAAAAAGGACAAAGGGAAATATTTTGGCCCCTATCCCAATGTATTAGCGGCAAGAGAGACGAAAAAACTGCTCGACCGATTATATCCATTGAGAAAATGTAATAACCCGTCTGGCCGTTTTTGTCTATATTACCATATGGGCCAATGTCTAGCATGCTCGGAAACTCCTCCATCTGAGGAAACATATAAAGAGATTGTCCAAAGCATTACCTCTTTCTTAAATGGTGGTCATAAGAAAATAAAAAATGACCTCAATCGTAAAATGTTAGAGGCGAGTGAACAGTTGAATTTTGAACGGGCAAAAGAAATGCGCGATCAAATTCATCATATTGAGGCCGTGATGGAACAACAGAAAATCACCTTAAATGATCAAGTGAACCGTGATATATTTGGGTATAGTTTTGATAAAGGTTGGATGTGTATTCAAGTCTTTTTTGTAAGACAAGGAAAACTTATCGAACGAGATGTGTCCGTTTTTCCATTTTTCGATGAACCAGAGGAAACATTTATTAGTTATATTGGTAGGTTTTATCTACATCAGAATCACCCCAAACCAAAGCAAATTTTAGTTCCTGTTGGTAGTGATACAGATTTATTAAAAAAACTTTTAGAAATTGATGTTCATGTACCATTACGTGGCAGAAAAAAAGAGCTAGTGGAATTAGCAACAAAAAATGCCGGCATTTCCTTGAAAGAAAAATTCTCATTGATTGAACGTGATGAGTCCAGAACAATTAAAGCAGTCGAACAATTGGGAGAGATTTTAAATGTTGAAACACCTCACCGGATAGAAGCGTTTGATAATTCCAACATTCAAGGGACTGACCCAGTTTCAGCGATGATCGTGTTCATTGATGGTCGCGCAAATAAAAAAGACTATCGGAAATATAAGATAAAAAATGTTGAAGGTCCAGATGATTATGAGACTATGAGGGAAGTTATTCGTCGGCGTTATTCACGTGTTTTAAAAGATAAATTACCGCTTCCTGATTTAATTATTGTCGATGGAGGTAAAGGGCAGATGAGTGCTGCTTTAGATGTGTTGGAGAATGAATTGGGATTGGATATTCCTTTGTGTGGGTTGGCAAAAGATGATAAACATAAAACAAGTGAATTGTTGTATGGTTTTCCACCAGCCGTAGTTCCTTTATCTAGACAATCACAGGAATTTTACCTCGTACAGAGAATTCAGGATGAGGTTCACCGATTTGCGATTTCGTTTCATCGCCAGCTTCGTGGGAAAAACTTGGTTCAATCTGAGTTGGACAAAATACCAGGTGTAGGTGAAAAGAGAAGGCGTTTGCTGCTAACTCATTTTAAATCAGTTGGAGAAATTAAACAGGCATCACTTGAGGATTTAACAAAACTTGGTATACCCAAAAATACTGCGGAACAAATTATTACGCACTTAAATGAAGAAGAAAAGTAGGTACTGTATTTCATAGAACAGTACCTTTCGTCTGTTTACAAATTTCTTTCATGTATAAATTATGGAAAATTCAACCTGAAGGATTTTCTTGTTGATTTCTTCCAGGCATTCACATGATATACCTTTAATCAACTGAAGTGATTCTGCAAGAAAGCCTGCTTCAATACGGAATTCAGTAGGAAATGGGGCATTTAAGCGGTTTGCAACTGAATCAGCCATAAGATTAAAAATAAGTTCTTTTCTTTTTTCTTTTACCAGTTCCAACCTGCCCCATCCTAATTTTTCAAAAATCTGATAGACATCTTCCAGTGATTGTATTTCAAGTTTTCGAGCCAAATTTTTTCCTATGAAATAGAGGAGTGTATTTGCCTCGGAGCCTAATAATTCAGGTAAGCTTATGTATCTTAACACATTATATCCAGCACCAGAAGATTGCAACTCGTCAAGTAGAGTAATGGATAGTGAATTTTGATCCTTTGCCATTGATGTCATCCTTTCTGTCTAAAAAAAGCGATCTATTTTGCACCCAATAGATTTGATGAGAATCATTTATTTTTATTATCCATTTAATTATGGAGTTGCGCAAGGGTCCATTTTTTCTTTTTCTATTCCTTTTGAATGTTTTCTATCTAAAAAACAAGCTGCATATAACCAAATACACGCAAATAATCACAGTTGTAAAAATTTATAGCTTGTTTTCTTGACGCTTATTGTAGATAGAAGTACAATAAATGTGTCACAAATTGTACATTTTTAGGCAGTAAAAGGGAACAACTAATAAACAATGGCATTACTGTTTAGAAACAAGTGCAAAACAAAATAATATTACATAACTTAAGGGGGGTAACACATGGCGGAACAACGCGAGTTTGGTTATCGCAGACTTCACTCACTATTAGGAGTAATTCCAATCGGGTTATTCTTGATTGTTCACTTAGTGGTGAACCATTTTGCTGTGTATGGAGCAGAAAGCTTTAACGATGCAGCTGGGTTTATGGAAAGTCTGCCATTCTTGATTGTATTGGAAATAGTAGTCATTTATCTGCCAATTTTGTTTCATGCAATATTAGGGGTATATATTGTATTTGTAACAAAAAGTAATACGAAAAGATATGGTTATTTTCGAAATTGGATGTATTTGTTGCAACGTGTAAGTGGAATTATTACACTGATTTTCATTGCATGGCATGTTTGGGAAACACGTATCCAAATCTGGCTTGGCAATGCAACATTAGATTTTAATCTGATGGAAGGCATTTTAACAAATCCTGCAATGTTCTGGTTTTATATTGTGGGTGTTATTTCAACTACATTCCATTTCGCAAACGGATTGTGGAGCTTTTTGGTGTCATGGGGTATTACACAATCACCAAGGTCACAAAAAATTGCTACATATGCTACACTGATCGTATTTTTACTAATTAGTTATATCGGTGTACGCGCTTTAATTACATTTGCTTATGGAGTTTAAGACAATTAACAGGGAGTGAGTTTTAATTATGAGTAATCGCAAAGTCATTGTTGTCGGCGGTGGTCTGGCTGGTCTTATGGCAACAATAAAAGCAGCTGAAGCAGGTGTACGTGTAGATTTATTTTCTCTCGTACCTGTAAAACGTTCTCACTCTGTATGTGCCCAAGGCGGTATAAATGGTGCCGTTAATACAAAAGGTGAAGGGGATTCAACCTGGAGACACTTTGATGATACAGTATACGGTGGCGACTTTTTGGCAAACCAGCCGCCTGTAAAAGCTATGTGTGATGCTGCACCAAGTATCATTAACATGCTTGACCGGATGGGAGTTATGTTTAACCGTACCCCAGAAGGTTTACTTGATTTCCGACGCTTTGGCGGAACAGAGCATCATCGTACGGCATATGCAGGTGCAACTACTGGACAACAGTTATTGTATGCATTAGATGAACAAGTAAGACGCTATGAAGTAGATGGTTTGGTAACAAAATATGAAAACTGGGAGTTTCTTGGAGCAATCCTTGATGACGAAGGTGTTGGCAAAGGAATTGTCGGACAAAATATTAAATCACATGAAATTAAATCGTTCCCTTCCGATGCAACCATTATGGCAACTGGTGGTCCTGGAATTATCTTTGGTAAATCAACGAATTCTATGATTAATACAGGATCTGCAGCAAGTACGTTGTATCAGCAAGGTGCAAAATATGCTAATGGTGAATTTATCCAAATTCATCCGACAGCAATTCCTGGTGATGATAAACTACGATTAATGAGTGAATCTGCACGTGGGGAAGGCGGTCGTATTTGGACTTATAAAGATGGTGAACCTTGGTACTTCTTAGAGGAAAAATATCCTGCTTACGGAAACTTGGTAACTCGTGATATCGCAACACGTGAGATATTTGATGTTTGTGTAAACCAAAAGTTAGGTATTAACGGTGAAAATATGGTATACCTTGATTTATCTCATAAAGATCCAAAGGAATTGGACGTTAAACTTGGTGGTATCATCGAAATTTATGAAAAATTCGTTGGGGATGATCCACGTAAAGTTCCAATGAAAATTTTCCCAGCTGTTCACTATTCAATGGGGGGACTTTGGGTAGACTTTGATCAAATGACTAGCATTCCAGGGATTTTTGCTTGTGGAGAATGTGATTATTCACAACATGGCGGAAACCGTCTAGGTGCTAACTCATTACTGTCAGCTATTTATGGTGGTTCAGTTGCTGGACCAAACGCAATTAAATATATTGATGGACTTGACACACATGTAGAAGATATGTCATCTGAACTTTTTGATGCTAAACAAAAAGAAGAACAGGATAAATTTGAAGAGCTTATGAACATGAAAGGCGAAGAAAATGCTTATCAGCTTCATAAAGAGCTTGGAGATTTGATGACAGAAAACGTTACAGTAGTTCGCTACAATGATAAATTGCTGGAAACCAATGAAAAAATTAAGGAACTACAAGAGCGCTGGAACAACATTAATATTAATGACACATCACGCTGGAGCAACCAGGGTGTTATGTTCACACGTCAATTGAAAAATATGCTTCATTTAGCTCGTGTAATAACAATGGGTGCATACAACCGTAATGAAAGTCGCGGTGCACACTATAAACCTGATTTCCCTGACCGTAATGATGAGGAATGGTTGAAAACAACGATTGCACAATTTGACAAAGAAAACAACGCTCCAACGATTTCTTACGAAGAAGTAGACACTTCGTTAATTGAACCAAGATTACGGGATTATTCTAAAAAACACTAAGGGGAGAAAATAAAAGATGGCTGAACAAAAAACAGTTACATTTATCATAACTCGACAAGACAGCCCAGATTCTGCTCCTTATGAGGAAACGTTTAATATTCCTTATAAAACAAATATGAATGTTATTTCTGGGTTGATGGAAATACGGCAAAATCCGATTAATGCAAATGGGGAGAAAACGACACCAGTTTATTGGGAAATGAACTGTTTGGAAGAAGTTTGTGGTGCATGTTCAATGGTTATTAATGGAACTGCGCGTCAATCTTGCGCAGCATTGGTTGATAAGCTAGAACAACCAATCCGCTTAGAACCAATGAGTACATTTCCTGTTGTTCGTGATTTAATTGTTGATCGCGAGCGTATGTTTGATGATTTAAAACGGATCAAGGCATGGATTCCGATTGATGGTACGTATGATTTAGGACCAGGACCACGTATGCCTGAGAAAAAACGCCAATGGGCATATGAATTGTCCAAGTGTATGACTTGTGGTGTTTGCTTGGAAGCTTGTCCAAATGTTAACGATAAATCAGACTTTATTGGACCTGCATTACTTTCTTTACCACGTCTATACAATGCGCATCCAACTGGAGAAATGAACAAGAGTGAACGGTTAGAAGCATTAATGGAAGACGGTGGTGTATCAGGATGTTCAAACGCACAAAACTGTGTGCAAGTATGTCCTAAAGGTATTCCATTGACGACTTCTATCGCAGCAATGAACCGTGCAACAAATATACAAGCGTTCAAAAACTTCTTTGGCAGTGATAACGCGCAATAATAAATTTTCAAGTTTATAAATACCATGGTCCTTACCTTTAAATGGTAAGGGCCTTTTTTAAAGAGTAAAATTAAATAGTGTACAAAAAGTCACCGTTGACATTTAGCGACTATTTGTACAACCCCTTTTAGAAAAAATAGAATAGGAAAGGAGAAACGCATGAAATCAATTTCGTACATTGAGGATATGGAAAAGTGGAGAGAAGCGTTTTCTTTTTTTATTCCAATTAAAATCCGTTTCTCTGAGACTGATATGTATGGTCATGTTAATAATATATCTCCATTTATTTATTTATTTTGAAGAAGCTCGTATTGAATTTTTAAAGTCCATTGGATTATTCAATAACGCACAAAATGAAGATGGCATACCAGTTGTTGCAGATTTGCAATGTGATTACCATAAGCAGATGTTTTTTAATGACAAAATAAACTTATATGTAAAAGCGAATAGCGTCGGAAATACTTCTGCTGATATTCATTATATGGCACTAGACGACAAAGGTGATATAACATTGACTGGAAGAGGACGATTAGTACATATTCATCCGAAGACTGGTAAACCAATCGCATTAACCGATATCATGAAACAAAAATTGAAACGTTGATCTAAAAACCGGCTTTCGCTTAGCGAAAAGCCGGTTTTTATTAGAGCTTTAATTCCCCCATACGAAGGAGCTCTACTACTGCTTGTGAACGCCCCTTGACTCCTAATTTTTGCATAGCATTTGAAATATGGTTTCGGACAGTCTTCTCAGATATAAACAGTTCCTGGGCAATTTCTTTTGTTGTTTTGTCTTGTACTAAGAGTTCGAATACTTCCTTTTCCCGTTTTGTTAATAATTGCTTCGGTTTATACTCGTTGTCCTTCAAATGTTAACCCCTCCTTACTGTCATAGAGCTGCAGAATGAAGGGAAATTATTTAGTCACTAATAGCTTATGAAGATGTATGTAATCGGTGAGCACAAATTGAAGTGACTTCTGGATTATTTCATTAAATTCACAGTTATAGCGTTATAGAATAGCAACAACCTATGTAATACAGGAACAGTTTGTATGTTGCTAAACGGGCGCTTATGCAATTCTTGTGTTAAAATAAGAAAAGAGTTTGAGCATATGTACGGGAGGTAACCCACTTGAAAAATGAAATCTCAACAGAAACGATCGCTGATTTAGAAAAAAGATTACGTTATATAGCAGGTGTTATCAAGCAAAATGGTCGAAAAATATTAGCGAATTATCCCATCACCTCACCGCAATTTATTGCTCTACAGTGGCTGATTGATGAAGGTGATTTAACAATTGGAGAACTATCTAAAAAAAACGGTTTAGCATTTAGTACGACAACAGATTTAGTTGATCGGATGGAAAAAAACAAACTAGTGGAACGAAAGCGAGATACTAATGATCGACGTGTTGTACGGATACATGTGTTAAAAAAAGGAAAAACAATTATTGAGGAAGTTATTGCAAAACGGCAGGAATATTTAGGTGATGTTTTAAAAAGTGTTTCACTTGAACAGACAAGTGCCCTAAACGAGCTATTATCAATATTATATGAACAAATGAAAAGTATACACGAAAACTAACAGCGAAGATGAGGCGATTTTTTGGATTCGGCAATTGGAGTTATTGATTCGGGAGTTGGAGGCCTAACAGTTGCGCATGAGCTTATGCGTCAGCTACCAAAAGAAAAATTAATTTATTTAGGTGATACACTAAGATGCCCATATGGGCCGCGGTCAAGAGAAGAAGTAAAAAAATTCACTTGGGAAATGGTCGAATTTTTATTGAAAAAAAAGATAAAAATATTGGTGGTAGCTTGTAATACTGCTACCGCTTTCACATTAGCAGAGCTACAAGAAAAATTACCAATTCCGGTCATAGGTGTTATTCAGCCTGGGGCGCGGGCAGCGATTAAATCTACGGAAAATGGTCATGTTGGTGTAATTGGAACAGAAGGGACAATTAACAGTAATGCATACCCGGAGGCCTTAAAGGACATTCGTGCAGATATCCATGTAAATGCCTTAGCATGTCCGATGTTTGTTCCAATGGTAGAGCGAGGAATACTAGCAGGTAAAAAAGCAAAACAAGTCGTAGAGGAAGCGTTACAACCGTTACAAGAAAAAAACGATATGGATACGTTGATTCTTGGATGTACACATTATCCGTTACTTAAAAATACCATTCAAGAAGTAATCGGTAATAATGTAACTGTAATTTCCTCAAGCGAAGAGACTGCCAGGGAAACAAGTACAATTTTAGAATTCCACAATTTGTTATACAGAGGTAATCGAATTCCAAATCATCAATTTTATACGACAGGGGATTTAGCGATTTTTAGTAGAATAGCGAAAGAAATTTTTAAAACAACCATAACTGATTTTAAAACCGTTTCAATTGAAAAAGCAGTCATTAGTTAATATCAAGATTATATATTTTTGATATTTTTTCTTTATTGATTGGTCTAATTTTACGATGGGCTCGTATATATAATAGTACAAACCATCGTAGGAGGGAAAATCATGAAAAAGCGCGGCATATTACTTTTGACTGGAATAATGAGTATTTCCATCATATTGACAGGATGTTTTGAAGGGGAACAATCATTAGAGAAAATGGATCCGCCGCAAGATGCGGAAAAAGTAAATAACCTTGAAAATGCAACGTCAGATGGGAAGACTGCAAATGAAAAAGATAAGGCAGATGAAACCGAGGATGCAGCTGAAGAAAAGGTTGAGCGGCAATTATTTTTGATTGATGCAAATGGATTGGTTGCACCCCAAACATTAGAAATACCGAAAAATGATTCAAAAGAAGTTGCTGCACAGGCATTGGAGTATTTAGTAAAGGATGGTCCAGTCGCTAATTTATTACCGAATGGTTTTCAAGCAGTTCTACCAGTTGGAACGGACGTTCTGGGATTGGATTTAGAAGAAAATGGCACGTTAATAGTAGATGTCTCGAAAGAATTTGAGGACTATGAAGCAAAAAATGAATTGAAAATATTGCAAGCAATGACATATACATTAACACAATTTGATAGTGTCGATAGAATCCAGTTGCGCATAAATGGCTATCCTCAAGAAGAAATGCCTGTAAATGGAACACCAATTGGAGAAGGTTATTCAAGAGCAAATGGTATTAATTTAACGGATACAGATACAATTGACCTAATTGATAGTAAAGCAGTAACCATGTATTATCCTACTGAATACAATGATTCAAAATACTTTGTCCCAATCACCGAACATATAAAAGCAGATGAAGAGGAGCTTTACCAGTCGATTGTCACTTCATTGTTTGATGGTCCAGGGTATAGTGTCAATGCAAAACAAGTCTTTAATGCGGGTGTATCACTAGCTGCCGATCCTACACTAGATAGTGGTGTTCTAGAATTAGTTTTTAATAAAAAGATTATGGAAGATGCAGATAAAAAGATGATCTCGGATGATGTGATGGGTACGCTCGTTCGGACATTGACGGAACAGCGAGATGTAGAAGCTGTTCAAGTGAAAGTGGAGAATGTGGAGAAACTATTTAACGAGAATGGGGAAGAATATAACAAACCAGTGACAAAGGAAATGGTTTCACCAACAGAAAAATTATAGTATGGGTGGCTGGATTGTACAGCCTCCCTTTTTGTTTGAGTATAAGAAAAAAAGAATGATTTCTAATTCAACCCTGATGTATGATCATGTTGCGATAGTGAAAAATATGTTACGATAATGGTTGATACAAGGAGGAGTTTTTATATGAGAAATGACCAACGTAATACAAATAGTTTACGACCAATTACCATTACATCTGATTTTGTAAAACATCCTGAGGGTTCCGTTTTAATACAAGTTGGTGACACTAAAGTAATATGTAATGCAAGCATCGAAGACAAAGTTCCTCCATTTATGCGCGGACAGGGGAAGGGCTGGATAACAGCAGAGTATGCAATGTTGCCTCGGGCCACTGACCGACGGAATATTCGTGAATCATCTAAAGGTAAAGTAAGTGGCAGGACAATGGAAATCCAACGGTTAATTGGTAGGTCATTACGAGCAGTTGTTGACTTAGAAAAGATTGGGGAACGCACAGTCTGGGTGGATTGTGATGTCATTCAAGCCGATGGTGGAACAAGAACTGCGTCAATTACAGGGGCATTTGTTGCTGTTGTACAAGCTTTTGGTAAACTTTTGGAAAATAAAACATTGACAAAAATGCCGGTTACAGATTACTTAGCAGCAACCTCTGTAGGAGTATTACCTGACAGGACAGAAATATTGGATTTGAATTATGAGGAAGATGCAAAAGCAGATGTTGATATGAATATTGTCATGACGGGTGCCGGTGAATTTGTCGAAATTCAAGGGACAGGAGAAGAGGCAACATTTACAATGAACCAATTGCAAGCTATGCTTGGACTAGCATCGAATGGATTATCGGAAATTATTGAAAAACAAAAAGAAATATTAGGGGAATTGGCAAATAGAATTGGAGAAACAGCACGAAATAATGATCCAGGAGTAGGCAGATGAACCAAATAATTATTGCGACAAAAAATCAAGGAAAAGCAAAAGAATTCAATGATTTCTTTAATCCATTTGGCTGGGATGCGATTTCGCTCTTGGATCTACCTGAAACAATACCAGATGTGGAAGAAACGGGTACTACTTTTGAAGAAAATGCTGCTCTAAAGGCAGAAACTATCGCAACCAGAATGGAATCTCCCGTTCTGGCCGATGATTCAGGATTGATCATAGATGCATTGGATGGACGACCAGGCATCTACTCTGCAAGATATGCTGGACTGGAAAAGAATGATCAAGCAAACGTTAATAAGGTATTAGAAGAATTAGAAAACGTCCCACTTAATCAGCGATGCGCGCGTTTTATTTGTGTACTTGCTATTGCCCGACCAAATCAACAAACTACATTTTACAAAGGGATCTGTGAAGGGAAAATTGCACTTTCACCTAAAGGTTCACATGGTTTTGGTTATGATCCAATTTTTATTCCCGATGGCTATGAGAACACAATGGCTCAATTAACACCAGATGAAAAGAATAAAATAAGTCATCGCAAGAAGGCTATTTCCCAATTAGAGCTTGAATTTTTAACGTAGTATATAAAGAGAATGAAGTCATTATTTTTATTATAAAGAAGATGTTCAAAAAGTCCGGTATACCTCCTTTTTGAATACGCGCTAAAAGAGGTGATTGAATTGCCAAAAGTTTTAATCATTAGTGATAGTCATGGTTTAACAAACGAAATTGAACAAATAAAAGAAAAACTTGCAGTCGATCATATGATCCATTGTGGGGATTCGGAGTTGGATTTAGACGCACCAGAACTTGCTGGTTTTGTTAAAGTAGGAGGGAACTGTGATTTTGACACTAGATTTCCTGATGAACAGGTTATCACAATAGCGAATATTAACGTCTATATAACGCATGGACATCTGTATCAAGTAAAAAGAAATTTAATGCCATTATCATATCGTGCCCAAGAAACAGGAGCTCGTGTTGTCTGTTTTGGTCATACTCATATTGCTGGAGCGGAGAAATCTGGAGATCAATTGTTCATTAATCCAGGAAGTATACGCTTGCCCAAAGGTAGGCAAGAAAAGACATATGCGCTTATGGAATGGAGTACAGAGGATAATGTGACTGTATTTTTTTACACAATTGATGGAGAAAGAGTGGATGAACTTACATATCATACCACTTTCTAAACAGTGTAAAAGGCTTGTCAATAGCCTGGTGAACAACCGGAATTGGTAAGCCTTTACAGCTATTTTTGATTTATGTATTGACAAAAAGGACCTTAGTAGATATAATTATTCTTGTCTCTTAAAGAGTATCTATATGGCATTGATTTAAATGCATTTGAAAATATAGAGGCATGAAGTGTGTGAATAAGATTTAATATCCAAATGCGGGTGTAGTTTAGTGGTAAAACCTCAGCCTTCCAAGCTGATGATGAGGGTTCGATTCCCTTCACCCGCTCCATACATAACTAAAATGTCCCAGTAGCTCAGCAGGATAGAGCAACAGCCTTCTAAGCTGTGGGTCGCAGGTTCGAATCCTGCCTGGGACGTCACCGAGCGAGAGAAACCTATACTGATTTAGATAGGTTTCTTTTTTTACATAAAAAAGAAACATAGAAAGGTTTCATTTTTATTGCGTTCGGGTATGTATATTCAGTATCATAATATAACATAGTATAAACGAAAGGGGTGATGGGATGCATGATAACAATAATGTAATACTTTTTCCTAAATGGAAAACAATACTTGAAGAAGAAAGCTTAATTGCGCTTAAAGAAAAAAGATATGACGAAGCGTTGAAAAAATTAAACAAGTTATTAGATTATCACGTTAATAACCATGAAATTATAATTGGGAAATTGATTTGTTTGATGGAATTAGCTTATTATGACGAAGCACAAGATCTGTGTGAGAAGTTACTTGTTCAGAAAGACGAGAATTATTTTCAATATGTACATATTTATTTAACCTTGCTTTTCCAGACAAGTCAGTACAATTTGCTTCTGGAACAAGTAGATTATGAATTTCAAACAGAAAAAGTGCCGAGTCCATATCGAGAACAATTTGAACAGTTATATGATATGAGTCAAAAAATGAATGATCAATTGAAAGATGAAAAGATGTTGAAGTACATAAATGAATTTGTGCAAGCAATTGAAAATCAGGATCATATGAAACAATGGCGATTGGTCGAGAATATGCGGAATATAAAGGCACAGCCAAAACAAAAAATGATTGCTCCGCTACTGACCAACGATACGATTCATCCAGTTACAAAAACAGCTATTTTTCAATGGTTACAGGAATTGAATGTTGCCCAATTATTTGATATACATAAATTAGGTTTGCAATTTACTGTAAACCCAGTAGAAATAACCGAATTAAACATACACACAGTTGTTAAACAAACATTTTTGTTAATCGCCGAGTTGGAGCAAACTAATCCAACACTATTTCATTTACTAGAAAAAATACTACATCAATATGCCTATGTCCGTTATCCAATCATGCCAACGAGTGAGGATGTGGCGGCAATTGCCGATGCCTTAATAATTGTTGGGAAACAGTATTTGAATCTACCAGATAATAATGAGGTTAAAAACGACAAAACTTTACATTACATAGAAGAAATCAAAATGTGTGAAGCATTATATTTATCGATCATTGATGAATAGACCATTAGTAAATGCTTGAAAGGGTTAGTAAATATGTTATAATAAGATGGTTGTAAATTTGCAAGACATATAGAATGTGTAATTTAAAAATTAATGATTGTGAACAATTAATTAATGGGAATAATAGATTTTGGAGGGAATAGTATGTCAGCAAAATGGGAAAAACAAGAGGGTAATGAAGGAGTACTAACGTTTAGTGTTAGTGCCGAAGAATTTGATCGTGCATTGGATCAAGCATTTAAGAAGGTTGTCAAAGATGTGCAAATTCCTGGATTTCGTAAAGGGAAAATTCCTCGTAAAATTTTTGAAAACCGTTTTGGCGTAGAAGCACTTTATCAAGATGCAGTTGACATTGTTCTGCCTGATGCTTATATGAAGGCAGTGGAAGAAACTGGTATTGAACCGATTGAACAACCAGCAGTTGATATCGAAGAAATTGAAAAAGGAAAAGATCTTGTTTTTACAGCAAAAGTAACGGTTAAACCAGAAGTGACTCTTGGCGAATATAAAGGACTTGAAGTAGAAGAGCAAGATGTAACAGTAACGGATGAAGATGTTGACCATGAAATAGAACATCAACGTGAACATCATGCAGAGCTTATTGTCAAAGAAGAAGGAAAAATAGAACAAGGTGACACTGTTGTAATGGATTTTGAAGGATTTATCGATGGTGAGGCCTTTGACGGTGGAAAAGGTGAAAATCATTCACTAGAAATAGGTTCAGGTCAGTTCATCCCTGGTTTTGAAGAAGAATTAGTTGGTAAAGAGTCAGGAGAAGATACTGAAATCGAAGTAACATTCCCTGAAGATTACCATGCAGAGGAATTAGCAGGTAAAAAAGCTACGTTTAAAGTAACAATTCATGAAGTTAAAACAAAAGAACTACCAGAACTTGATGATGAATTTGCAAAAGATGTTGATGAAGAAGTAGAAACATTAGATGAATTAAAAGCTAAGAAAAAAGAAGAATTAGAAGCACAAAAGAAACAAGATGCAGAAAATCAAAAACGCGAAACATTAATTGAAAAGGCTTCTGAAAATGCAGAAGTTGACATTCCGTCTGCAATGGTTGATACAGAACTTGACCGTATGTTAAAAGAATTTGAGCAA
Organism: Virgibacillus sp. FSP13; assembly: GCF_054048505.1. Lineage (NCBI taxonomy): Bacteria > Bacillati > Bacillota > Bacilli > Caryophanales > Bacillaceae > Virgibacillus > Virgibacillus sp. FSP13. The sequence goes on from NZ_JBSVKG010000009.1 coordinate 106,354, forward strand.
CGCTTGCAAATGCAAGGTATGACAATGGAAATGTACTTCCAATTCTCTGGACAAGACGAAAATGCATTGCGTGAGCAAATGAAAGCTGATGCAGAAAAACGTGTAAAAACAAACCTTACATTGGAAGCTATTTTCAACAGCGAAGGACTCGAAGTAACCGATGAAGACGCAAATGCAGAACTTGAAAAAATGGCATCTATGTACGGAACAGATATTGATCAGCTTAAACAAATGCTAGGTGGGAATACAGACGCATTAAAAGAAGATCTTAAATTCCAAAAAGCGATCGATTTCTTAGTTGAACAAAGCAAAACTGTTTGATCACAGACGATTAACGTTTAATTACAATTAAAAATAGGCAAGATATAAACAAGGTGCGAAATTTTCGCGCCTTGTTTTCACTTAATAATATATAAAGATAAGTTAGGTGATCGCTTTTGTCTGATGCTTAGTTTTATTATACTGATCAGTTTGTTGTGATAATAAGCTAAAAAATATTTGGCTTATGATTTGACATTTTTATGAATTTCTCCATAATTAAAAAATAAAGATTAAATAAAGTGAAGATTGTTTTTTCTATGATGTACTGGAAAAGGGATATTATTTTGTTTTCTATTTATGATCTGATATGATTGGCTAAGAAAGTTGAAACCGATGCAATAAATCTTAGGAGCAAAGTGAAGTGAACTTTTAGGGGTGAAAATGAAATGTTTAAATTTAATGAAGAAAAAGGACAATTAAAATGTTCGTTTTGTGGAAAGAGTCAGGATCAAGTTCGTAAGCTAGTGGCTGGGCCTGGTGTTTATATATGTGATGAATGTATTGATCTTTGTACAGAAATAGTAGAAGAGGAACTTGGTACAGAAGAAGAAACGGAATTCAAAGAAGTCCCAAAGCCAAAGGAAATTTGTGAAATTCTTGATGATTATGTGATTGGGCAGGAAAAAGCGAAGAAGAATTTATCAGTAGCCGTTTATAATCATTACAAACGAATTAATGCACCAAAAAATGCTGATGATGTTGAATTGGCTAAAAGTAATATTGCGATGATTGGCCCTACCGGAAGTGGTAAAACATTACTAGCCCAAACACTGGCACGGATTCTTAATGTTCCGTTTGCAATTGCAGATGCAACTTCTTTAACGGAAGCAGGCTATGTGGGTGAAGATGTCGAGAATATTCTGCTAAAATTAATCCAATCTGCTGACTACGATGTGGAGAAAGCTGAAAAAGGGATTATTTATATCGATGAAATTGATAAAGTTGCTCGTAAATCAGAGAACCCTTCGATTACACGTGATGTTTCTGGTGAAGGTGTACAACAGGCATTGTTGAAAATTCTTGAAGGTACTGTAGCAAGTGTCCCACCTCAAGGCGGGCGAAAGCACCCACATCAAGAATTCATCCAAATCGATACATCAAATGTTTTATTTATATGTGGTGGAGCATTTGATGGAATTGATCAGATCATTAAACGCCGACTTGGCAAAAAAGTTATCGGTTTTGGTTCAAATGAAAGTCAGCAGGATTTAGATAAAGGAGAATTACTATCTAAAGTATTACCTGAAGATCTACTCCGCTACGGACTTATCCCGGAATTTATCGGTAGACTTCCAGTAATCGGGGCATTAGAGCCACTGGATGAAGAAGCATTAGTAGAAATCTTGACTAAACCGAAGAATGCCTTAGTAAAACAATATGAAAAATTATTCCAAATGGATGAAGTTGAGTTAGAGTTTGAAGAGGAGGCACTAATTGAAATAGCCAAAAGTGCTATTGAGCGTAAAACGGGAGCACGTGGCTTACGTTCCATAATTGAAAGTATTATGTTGGATGTAATGTTTGAACTACCATCACGTGAAGATATTGAGAAATGTGTCATTACAAAGGATACAGTCGCAGAAGAAGATGGCAGTCCAAAACTTGTTTTTAATGATGGAACGGTTACTCAAGGAGACAAAAAAATTCCTAAAGAAAGTGCTTAACGATAAACTCATATAAATGTGAGACTAGCTTAAAGCTTATTGACTCCTTTCCTTTTAGTAAATTGTGCGGGAGTTTATCAATGCTTTTTCGCTAGTCTCTTTTTTGTTCACATAAGACGTTTTCGTAATGATTGTGGTTGCTTTTTAAATTCGTAATTGATATAAAATGCGCGTAGTGTTTTATTGATTGGTGCTTCATCATCGCTGCGGAAATTGATATGGGAGTATTGTGCTCCGTTGATTTCCGTAGTGGTGGAAGAGCACCATACATCGTCTCAGATAACATCGCATTCTATATTTATTGTGCAAAAGCAACAAATGTTTTCGATAGGGCGAGTAATCGCAATCGCAATCTTTTAGAAAACAGCCTTACATAATGTATAATGTACAGTGAAATATTTGTTTAGTTCACGAGCAAAAGGTAATACTAAACACAGCTTGATTTCTCCTATCTGTTTTACAAATGGATAAGATTTCTATAAAATTTAAGAAGATAAAGAGGATTACATAGAACAAATACTAAAGAAAATGTGGAGGTACATATAATGACAAACAGTACAAATCAAATTCCCCTCCTACCGTTACGTGGATTACTTGTCTTCCCATCAATGGTGTTGCACCTTGATGTGGGAAGAGATAAATCAGTTGCAGCGTTAGAAAAGGCGATGATGGGTGATCAGACTATTTTTCTTGCTGCACAGAAGAAAGTTAGTATTGATGACCCAGAACCAACGGATATTTATCGAATAGGCACGTTGGCTAAGGTCAACCAAATGCTTAAGCTACCAAATGGAACAATCCGAGTACTTGTTGAAGGGTTATACCGTGGTGAAATTGTCCGCTTTGTTGACCAATCAGATGAATTTGCAGTTGAAATCAATAAATTAGAAGACATACATGGAAAGACAAACGAGGAAGAGGCTTTAATGCGCTCATTGTTGTCGCAATTTGAACAATATACAAAAGTCTCCCGAAAAATCACAAAGGAAACATTTGCAACGGTTTCGGACATTGATGAACCAGGAAGACTTGCTGACATTACGGCATCACATTTATCCCTTAAATTAAAGGACAAGCAAGATCTTCTTGAAATGGAGAATGTTAAGGATCGCTTAAATCATTTAATTGAGTTGATTTCCAACGAGAAAAAAGTACTTGATCTAGAGAAAAAAATAGGGCAACGTGTCAAGACATCGATGGAAAAAACGCAAAAGGAATATTATTTACGCGAACAATTAAAAGCAATTCAAAACGAGCTTGGTGAAAAGGATGGCAAAAGTGGTGAAGTAAGTGATCTACGGGATAAAATTGAGAATTCCGATATGCCGGATCGCATTCAAGAAGTAGCATTGAAGGAGCTTGACAGATATGAAAAAGTTCCCCAAAGCTCTGCAGAAAGCACTGTTATCAGAAACTACTTAGAATGGTTATTGGCTCTTCCATGGGCAAATAAAACGAATGATACAATTGAAATTGAAAAAGCGCACAAGATTTTAGATGAAGACCATTATGGATTGGATAAAGTAAAGGAACGTATTTTAGAGTATTTAGCCGTGCAAAAATTAACAGAATCAATTAAAGGACCGATTCTTTGTCTTGTTGGCCCTCCAGGTGTTGGAAAAACCTCGTTAGCTAAGTCGATTGCAAAGTCAATCAATCGGCATTTTGTCCGTATTTCATTAGGCGGTATTCGGGATGAAGCAGAAATACGGGGGCATCGAAGAACTTATATCGGTGCAATGCCTGGAAGAATTATTCAAGGAATGAAAAAAGCCGAGACCATTAACCCGGTGTTTTTATTGGATGAAATTGATAAAATGTCAAATGATTTTCGTGGTGACCCTTCATCTGCAATGCTTGAGGTATTAGACCCTGAGCAAAATAGTAATTTTAGTGATCATTTTATTGAAGAGACATATGATTTGTCGAATGTGTTATTCATTGCTACCGCCAATTATGTAAATAATATACCAGGACCATTACTAGATCGAATGGAATTAATATCAATTGCTGGTTATACAGAAGTAGAGAAATTGCATATTGCGAAAGAGCATTTATTGCAGAAACAATTGAACGAAAACGGATTAAAGCGGGGGAACCTGCAAATACGTGATGATGCATTATTGAAATTAATTCGTCAGTATACGCGTGAAGCTGGAGTTCGAGGACTTGAGCGACAAATAGCAAAACTGTGCCGGAAAGCTGCTAAAGTGATCATTTCCGAGGATAAAAAGCGGGTTATTATTACGGAAAAAAATATAGAAGAATTCCTTGGAAAAACAATCTTTCGTTATGGACAAATGGAATCAGAGGATCAAGTAGGTGCAGCAACTGGTCTAGCATATACGACAGCAGGCGGAGACACTTTATCAATCGAGGTTTCACATTATCCTGGCAAAGGAAAGCTGACACTGACGGGTAAATTAGGAGATGTCATGCGAGAGTCTGCTCAGGCTGCGTTTAGTTATATACGTTCGAGAGCGGAAGAACTCCAGATTGAACCAGATTTTTATGAGAAATATGATATTCATATTCACGTTCCAGAAGGGGCTGTACCAAAAGATGGTCCATCAGCCGGAATTACGATGGCAACGGCTCTTGTTTCTGCACTATCAGGAAAGGCCGTGAAAAAAGAGGTAGCCATGACTGGGGAATTAACATTACGTGGTCGTGTTCTACCAATTGGCGGTTTAAAGGAAAAATCATTAAGTGCACATAGGGCAGGCATTACAACCATTATCATGCCGGCAGAAAATAAAAAGGATATTGATGATATCCCGGAAAGTGTACGTAACGATTTAACATTTATACCTGTTGATCATTTAGATACCGTATTAAAGCATGCACTTGTTGGGGGAAAATCATGAAAGTAACCAATGCAGAAATTGTTATTAGTGCTGTAAGTAAAAAACAATATCCCGGCGATCAGTTGCCAGAAATAGCACTTGCTGGCCGTTCCAATGTTGGGAAGTCATCATTCATTAATAAGTTAATTAATAGGAAAAATTTGGCACGAACATCGTCTAAACCTGGTAAGACGCAAACACTGAATTTTTATAAGATTAATGAGATGTTTTATTTTGTTGATGTTCCCGGATATGGCTATGCTAAGGTGTCCAAAAAGGAACGAGAAAAATGGGGCGGCATGATGGAGGAATACTTTGAGACTAGAGACACTCTACAGGCTGTGTTGTTAATAACCGATATTCGTCATGAACCAACGGAAGATGATGTATTAATGTACGACTTTTTGAAACACTATGAGCTCCCAGTTGTTGTGATTGCAACAAAGCTTGATAAAATCCCCAAAGGCAAAAGAGCGAAATATTTGCAGCGGACAATCCAAACATTACAGGTAGAAACAAATGATATTGTTTTACCATTTTCCGCTGAAACCGGCGAGGGCAAAGATGAAGCATGGGGGATTTTGAAATCATATATAAATAACTAAAAGGGCTGTCCACGGGGAATTAAGGTACCCCAGTGGATAGCCTTTTTAGATTTTTTATTCTGAAAATCAAAAGCATTCTTAAGTATTAGCGCGCATTTTCCTGTATATATAAGGATGTGGTAGTTATATATACGAGATAAATAGAAACGTTCTTGTACATGATTATATAGGTAAGGATACGGTTAGGACATGATTTAGATTATTGCTATAATTTAGAATATAAATGCTTGTATTATTTTATTTCAACTACTTATTCGAGGGGATGGTTAGTTTATGAAAAAACTGAAAATTACGGTATTTTTCGCATTATTTTTGTTTTTGTTAACTGCATGCGGTTCAGATGAAACTTCTTCAGAGGATTCAACAAATGAAAATGATGACAATAGTAAAAGTAGTGAAACGTATGACCTCATTGAAGATGGAAAGCTTACATTTGCAGCATCAGGTGAATTTAAACCATTTAGTTATATGGAAGATGGAAAAATGATTGGTTATGATATTGCGGTTGCTGAAGCAATTGCTGATAAATTAGATCTGGAACCTGTTCAACAAAAAGCCAAATTTTCTGGTATTGTTACCGGTGTAAAGCAAGGGCGGTATGACATTGCAGTTGCAAGTCACACGATTACGGATAAGCGACTGAAACAGGTTGATTTTTCAGAAGCATATTATTATTCCGGGCCAGTAATTTATACAAGACCTGATAGTGATATTCAAGCAGCTGATGATCTGGAAGGTAAAGAGATTTCCGTATCTAGGGGATCCACATACGTGGAAATGGCGCAAAAATACACAGAAAATATTCCACAAGTTGATAGTGATGTAGTAGCACTTCAATCGTTAGCTAAAGGGCACCATGATGCAGTAATTACGGACTCGATTACAGGACAAACGGCAATTGATAATGGATTAGAGATTGAGAATAGAGGCCAGCTTGGTGTCAGTGAACAAGCAGTAGCAGTTGCTAAAGATAATGATAAGTTACAAGAAGCGGTAAATGAAGCATTAAAAGAAATGAAAGAAAGCGGCGAATTGAAAGAATTAGCTATGGAATGGGTTGGTGTTGACATTACAGAAGAACCTGAAGAATTGAATTAATAGCTACCACTACTAAAGCAAATGTGCACATAATTTGTGCACATTTGTCCCTTTAAGGAGTTGAATTCGTTGACTGCAATTACACACTTTTTTGATGTATTTATGAATAGCTTTGACTTATTTTTAAACGGGTTTTGGATTACAATCAAGTTATCTGTGGCATCATTATTAATCGCCTTTATAATCGGACTATTTTTTGCAATATTAAAGATTTCTAATGTTAACGTTTTGCAATGGATTGCCGATGCATATATCTGGCTTGTCCGAGGTACACCACTTATTGTACAAATATTTATTCTTTACTATGGTTTAACGGAAATAGTTCTCCTTGATAAGTTTTGGGCTGGTGTAGCTGGACTTGCCTTTCATAGTGGAGCATACATAGCCGAGATTATCCGTGGAGCAATACAATCAATCGATAAAGGCCAAACAGAAGCTGGCCGATCACTGGGGATGACTACAGGGCTAACGATGCGACGGATTATTTTACCTCAGGCATTCCGCCGTGCAGTCCCATCACTTGGTAACCAATTCATTATTGGTATAAAGGATTCCTCACTTGTCTCCTTTATTGGTATGCAGGAGTTGTTTGGTGTTGCTAGTACTCAAGGATCTAACAACTTTGACTACCTTCCTTATTATTTTACCGTAGCAATTTATTACTTAATTATCGTATTGGTACTAACTGTATTAGTTAACATGCTTGAGAAAAAGATGGCTGAAAGTGATTAAGCGAGGAGGGTCGGTATGTGTGAAAAACAAGAGATGATAAAAGTGGAAAAGTTGAATAAATCATTCGGTGATCTGCATGTACTAAAAGATATTGATCTATCAGTTAAAGAAAGCGATGTCGTTGTGTTGATTGGTGCAAGCGGATCAGGTAAAAGTACATTACTAAGATGTCTAAACTTTTTAGAAATGAAAAATAGCGGAAAAATAAGTATCGAAGGCGAACAAATTGAAAAAAATACACACGATTTAAATAAGGTTCGCGAACGGGTTGGCATGGTGTTTCAACATTTTAACCTGTTTCCCCATAAAACTGTACTTGGCAACGTTATCGAGGCACCAACACAAGTGAAAGGGGTTGAACGAGAGCAAGCGATAGAAGAAGGTAAAAAGTTGTTGGATAAGGTTGGTCTTGGTGATAAATATAATGTGTATCCTTCGACATTGTCAGGTGGTCAAAAACAACGTGTAGCAATAGCCCGCGCATTGGCAATGAAACCGGAAGTTATGCTTTTTGATGAACCAACATCTGCACTTGATCCAGAATTGGTCGGGGAAGTACTCTCCACAATGAAGGAGCTTGCCGTAGAAGGGATGACAATGGTCGTTGTTACACATGAAATGGGGTTCGCTCGTGAAGTAGGAGATTGGGTTATTTACATGCATGACGGTAGGATAGTAGAATACGGGCCACCTAGTGAATTATTCGATAATCCAACAGAAGAGCGAACACAAGCATTTCTAAGTTCCATCTTATAATAATAACGAGGCGGTCCATTTAAGGACTGCCTCGTTATTTTCTTTTCTTTAAAAAGTAAATTCCAATAATGATAATAACAATTGGCCAAAATCTTTCGATAAAGTCGACAATGGTATAGATCCAATCAAACCAGACAGGTAGTCGTATAGAGAAGATCAGTAATAACGAGATCGCTACTAAAATGACACCTGGTAGCAATCCTTTTTTTGTTCGTAAATAACGAACGATAAAAGCAATTCCCACAATAAGCGGATACACAGCCCAATGATCGATCCAAAAAGTATAATGATTGACGCCATGGAAATGGATACCAAGCCCTAAAATAATTGTTCCAGTGAATAAGTTTTGATAATCTTTGGAACTATAGCTATGTATAAGCAATGCAAAACCAATAATAATTAAGAGTGTTGTCCATGAATAAAAATCAGTTACAATTGGCAATTTTAATTCGCGCAATAAGAAAAATGCTCCAAGGCCAATTAATAAGTAACCGGCAAATGAATTTTGTTTTTTCATAATTTGCTTCCTTTCCGGAATGTAAACAGATTGATTTCTTGCTTCGTCATGTTAGGTATGATAAAGTACAAACGAGTTAAATGAATATACGTTTTATCCTATCATATTGTTTCAAAATCTGTTCACATTTTTAAAAAATATGATGGGTTTTTCATGTTATAATAAGATTTAGATTAGAAAAGTGTATGCAAACGATTATGTTTGAATATCCTTTTATGTTTTGTGGGGGTAATAAAGTGCATATCATCAAGGTTGGATTTAATTATAAGTCAGCCCCAGTTGAAATTAGGGAAAAACTACAATTTCCTGAACAAGAAATTGGTCGTGCCATGTTACGGTTAAAAGATCAGAAAAGTATTTTGGAAAATGTTATTGTTTCAACATGTAACCGTACGGAAATTTATGCGGTCGTTGATCAAGTTCATACAGGACGCTACTATATTAAACATTTTTTAGAGGAATGGTTTCAAGTTGATAAGGAGGAGTTTTCTTCCTATTTGCGAATTGCGGAAAGTGATGGTGCGATTGAGCATCTATTTCGTGTAGCATCTGGTCTTGATTCCATGGTACTTGGAGAAACTCAAATCCTTGGGCAAGTAAAACAGGCATTCTTAACTGCACAAGAGATACAAACAACAGGAACCATTTTTAATGAGTTATTTAAACAGGCGATCACGTTTGCTAAACGGTCACATAAAGAAACTGCAATTGGCGAACAGGCAGTTTCTGTCAGTTATGCGGCAGTAGAATTAGCTAAGAAAATCTTCGGTGATTTACAAAATAAGCATGTTGTCATTCTCGGTGCGGGCAAAATGGGTGAATTAGCAGCTGAAAATCTTCATGGTTCAGGGGCAACCAAAATAACGGTGATCAACCGAACACTTGAAAAGGCTGAGCATTTGGCTGAAAAATTTCAGGCAAAAGCAGAACAATCGGATCACCTGTTGGAAGTCATGAAGGATGCTGACATCTTAATCAGTTCAACTGGATCGGATTCTGTTGTATTGACAAAAGAGGATCTAGAACCAATTCAGAAAAAACGTAAAGGTAGTCCGTTATTTCTTGTTGATATTGCTGTTCCGAGAGATCTAGATTCACGGTTAGGTGAATTAGATAGTGTTTTCTTATATGATATTGATGATCTGCAACATATTGTAGATGAAAATTTGGCATCACGTAGAACGGAAGCAGAAGCAATTGAAGTAATGCTGGAAGCGGAAATTGTGACATTTAATGATTGGTTACAGACGTTGGGAGTAGTTCCTGTCATATCGGCACTACGAAAAAAGGCATTAGCTATTCAATCAGAGACAATGAAAAGTATCGAACGGAAAATGCCAAATTTAACGGCTCGTGAGAGAAAAGTATTAAATAAACATACAAAAAGTATTGTTAATCAATTGTTAAAAGATCCTGTTACACAAGCAAAAGAAATGGCGGCAAAAGAAAAAGCGGATGAATCATTGGCGTTATTCATGAGTATTTTTGGAATAGAAAATGACGTGAAGGCTGAGATTGAAAAACAGGCAAAAAAAAATAGTAAAGTAGAACAAAACAAAAATGAAAATGTATCCTTTCCAAATTTAAAAACGTTGAATGCGCAGTAAGATGAAAGGATTCCACTTATGACTGAATCAAAATGGCTTTATGAGATCATACTTATCATTTATGGTTTAAGTTTGATTGGATACTTTATTGACTTTATACAACATAACCGGAGGGTAAACCAAATTGCCTTCTGGTTACTTAGTATGGTTTGGGTTATACAAACCGTTTTTTTGTTAAGTGAAGTATTTTTTGAAGCGGCTTTTCCTGTCTTTACAATTTATGATAGTTTATTCTTTTATTCGTGGGTGCTTGTAACGTTCTCGCTAATTATAAATAAATTATTTTCGATACACTTTATCGTGTTTTTTACTAATGTTTTTGGCTTTTTTATTTTATTATTCTATTTATCAACTAAAGTACAAGAAGGAACGCAACAACGTGGAATAGAGATAGTTAATGAACTGCTAATCACCCATATAACGCTTGCCATTGTGTCATACGGATTCTTTACTATCTCGTTTCTTCTGTCCATCATGTATATCGTGCAATATCGATTTTTAAAACAGAAAAAAGGCTTTAAATGGATGTGGCGATTTGGTGATTTAAAACGACTTGATACCTATTCTTTTATGGCAATTACACTAGGTGTACCCTTACTTTTAATCGCTATTATACTAGGTTTTGTGTGGGCAGAAGTTGCCAATGCTGAATTTTATTGGTTCGATTTAAAAACGATTGGCTCACTGTTTGTATTAGGAGTCTACATCGTGTATTTATTTCTGAGGATCATGAAAGGGTATCAAGGGAAGTCAATTTCTGTATACAATACGGCTGCATTTTTAATTTTATTAATAAACTTCTTTTTATTTAACTTTTTATCAAATTTTCATATCTAACTTACTTAAGGAGGTTGGTTGTCAAATGCGCAAAATTGTTGTTGGAACTAGAAAAAGTAATCTGGCAGTAACGCAAACGGAATGGGTTATTGACCAATTAAAGAAAAAAGGAATAAAAAATGAATTTGAAATAAAGAAAATTGTAACTAGAGGTGACCGAATTCTTGATGTGACATTGTCAAAAGTCGGTGGTAAAGGACTTTTTGTTAAGGAAATTGAACAAGCAATGTATGATAAAGAGATTGATTTTGCTGTTCATAGTATGAAAGATATGCCCGCTATTATACCAGAGGGACTTACCATCGGTTCCATTCCTGAGCGTGAAGACCATCGAGACGCTTATATTGCAAAAGATCACAAAGCCCTGACTGATTTGCCTGAAGGAGCGATTGTCGGGACAAGTAGTTTACGTCGAGCTGCCCAAATTTTGGCAGTGCGTCCAGACGTTTCGATCAAATCGGTAAGAGGAAATATTGAAACAAGATTACGTAAGCTTGAAGAAGAGGACTATGATGCCATTATTTTAGCAACAGCTGGTCTGAAACGGATGGGCTGGAGCGAAGACCTTGTCACTGAGTTTTTAGATCCAGAAGTTTGTGTTCCAGCTGTAGGACAGGGGGCTTTAGCGATTGAATGCCGTGAAGACGACCAAGAAGTTAATGCACTGTTGAATGAACTAAACGATGCATACACAACCAAAACCGTTACAGCAGAGCGAACATTCTTGCACTTATTAGAAGGTGGCTGTCAAATTCCAATCGCCGGTTATGCCTATTTAGAAGGCAATGAGATTGTTTTAACTGCTTTAGTTGCCACATCAAATGGCAAAACTGTATTAAAAGAAGTTGTTCGAGGAACAGATCCTGTTGCAGTCGGTAGAGAAGCATCTGAAAAACTGATTAAACGTGGAGCAAAAGATATCGTCGATGAAGTGAAAGAGGAGCTTGACGAGTAATGAACTGTGCTTTACACGGTAAAAGCATCCTGATAACCCGAGAGAAAAATCAGGCTAAGGAATTTTCTGAAATGATTATACGACATGGTGGAAAACCAGTTGAGGCACCACTTTTGAAAATTACGTGTAAGGATGCAGTAGGAAATCGAGCGATATTAAAAAAATTGCATTCGTATCAATGGATATTTTTCACGAGCGCAAATGGTGTACGTTGTTTTTTTCAAATTATGAAAGAAAATAATATCTCCGATAAACAGCTGGCAACAAGTATGTTGGCTGCTGTTGGTCATAAAACAGAAGTTGCACTTAAAGAATTTGGTTATGAAGCTGACTTTATTCCTTCCACGTATAATGCAGAAGTAATGGCGGAAGAGTTTTTAGCTAGATTTACGGCCGACAAAACGGTTTTACTAGTTAGGGGAAACCGATCACGTGACGTGTTGCCTGATACCTTTCATAGAAACAATATTACCTTTGATACAATAGAAGTATATGAAACCACGTATAATGTGGCAATTAGATCGAAATTGCAAAGCTTGCTTTCAGAACAGAGCATTGATTTTATTACGTTTACAAGTCCGTCGACAGTGGAAGCATTTATGGAAATGAACTTGAAACATGTAGAAAAAATAAAGAGACTGCCATGTGTTTGTATTGGGACAACCACACAACAAAAGGCTGAAGTATCAGGATTTGTAAATACATTAATTCCAATGCATTTTACAATCGAAGGAATGCTAGAAAGTATTAGTAATTACATCGTTCAGGAAGGATAGATGAAGATGACAGATACATTGAACTTTAAACGCCATCGTCGCTTACGTTCATCAAAAGCGATGCGTTCATTAGTAAGGGAGAATCAAGTAAACAAAGAAGATTTAATTTATCCTCTATTTGTTGTTGAAGGTGAAAGGGTGAAGAATGAAGTACCATCAATGCCTGGTGTTTATCATATTTCCCTTGACTACTTAGAAGAAGAAATGAATGAATTACAAGCACTTGGGATAAAAGCAGTTATTCTTTTTGGTGTACCAAATGAGAAAGATGAAGTAGGGACAGGAGCATTTCACGACCATGGTATTGTGCAAAAGGCTACTCGTGAAATAAAAAGTAAAACACCCGAAATGCTTGTTATCGCCGATACATGCTTATGCGAATTCACCTCTCACGGTCATTGTGGTGTAATTCACGATGGGGACGTTGATAATGATGAATCACTTAAATTATTGGCAAAGACGGCCGTATCACAGGCTGAAGCTGGTGCAGATATTATTGCACCATCCAATATGATGGATGGCTTTGTAGTTGCAATTCGTCAAGCTTTAGATGAAGCTGGATTCATAAATATACCAATTATGTCTTACGCGGTTAAATATGCATCAGCATTCTATGGTCCATTCCGTGATGCGGCAAATAGTACACCACAGTTTGGCGATCGCAAAACCTATCAAATGGATCCTGCCAATCGTTTAGAAGCATTACGTGAAGCAGAATCAGATATGGATGAAGGCGCAGACTTTTTGATTGTTAAACCAGCAATGTCCTACCTTGATATTGTTCGCGATGTTCGTAACAATTTTAATGCACCGATTGTTGCTTACAATGTTAGTGGTGAATATGCGATGGTGAAAGCTGCTGCGCAAAATGGTTGGATTAATGAACGTGAGCTAGTGATGGAAAAATTAACAGCAATGAAACGTGCTGGAGCAGAATTAATTATCACGTATTTTTCCAAAGATGTAGCAAAATGGTTGAATGAGTAAATAATCATACGAGGTGATGAAAAGTGAAACGTTTCGATAAATCAGTGGATGCATACAAGGAAGCAGTAGACCTTATGCCAGGTGGTGTGAATTCACCAGTACGGGCATTTAAATCAGTTGGGATGTCGCCTATTTTTATGGATCATGGAAAGGGTTCGAAACTAACAGATATTGACGGCAATGAGTACATTGATTATGTATTAAGTTGGGGACCTCTTATCTTAGGACATGCTGATGATCGGGTTGTTAATAGGTTGAAGGAAACGGCTGAAAAAGGAACAAGCTTCGGTGCACCAACATTGATGGAAAATAAATTAGCACAACTTGTGGTAGAGCGTGTACCATCGATTGAACTTGTCCGTATGGTGAATTCAGGAACAGAAGCAACAATGAGTGCTTTACGGTTAGCAAGAGGATACACAGGACGGGATAAAATTTTGAAATTTGAAGGCTGTTATCATGGCCATGGTGACTCACTGCTTATTAAGGCTGGGTCAGGTGTTGCGACATTAGGTTTGCCTGATTCTCCTGGTGTTCCAGAATCAATTGCCAAAAATACAATTACGGTACCATACAATGATGAGGAAAGTCTCCGTTTGGCATTCGCTAATTATGGTGAGGAAATTGCCGCCGTTATTGTTGAGCCTGTCTCAGGAAATATGGGTGTTGTCCCACCACAAGAGAACTTTTTGCAAAATCTTAGAAAGATTACAGAGGATAACGGTACATTGCTGATTTTTGACGAGGTAATGACGGGATTCCGTGTTGGTTATAATTGTGCACAGGGTTATTTTGGTGTGACACCAGATTTGACTTGTTTAGGAAAGGTTATTGGTGGAGGTCTGCCGGTTGGTGCATTTGGCGGAAAAAGGGAAATTATGGAGAGCATTGCACCAACTGGAACCATCTATCAGGCAGGAACCTTATCAGGAAATCCGTTGGCAATGACTGCAGGGTATGAGACATTAAGCGCAATGGATGAAAATTCCTATGAATTATTAAATCAAAAAATAGATCGCTTAGTTGAAGGTTACAAACAGGCAGCAATTGATTTTGCTATTCCACTCCATATTAACCGTGCTGGTTCCATGGTTGGTGTCTTTTTCACGAATGAGCCGGTTATTAATTATGATACGGCAAGACTGTCTAACTTGGACTACTTTGCGCAGTATTATCGGGCGATGATTGAAGAAGGCATCTTTTTACCACCTTCTCAATTCGAAGGACTATTCCTTTCGACTGCACATACGGATGAAGATATTGATAAAACGATTCAAGCGGTTCGAAATGCGTTTGCAAAAATTGAAAAGTAGGTTAGTTAGCTATCCATTATTGGGTAGCTTTTTTATTTAGCATATATTTTGTTTGTTTTCATATAGTTAAATAAGGCATATAAGTAGATTGGCTATATATGTTGAAGGGAGGAAATCACTTGTCAAATGATCAAGCTGTATTTAGTTTTGAATTAAACGAATCCCTCTATTTTGAAAGAGGACAGGAAGTTAGCGAGATAATGGGGATAGCTTTGGATCCGGAAATTTCAATCCAAGCTTTTCATGAGTACATTTCGATTAGAGGAGTAATTGAGCTTCGTGGTGAATATGTGAAAGCGGATGCGGATGAACAAGCTGATAATGTGGATGAATTAGATGATTATCATGCAAGACGATATGTTGAACGGGTAATGGATACAGAAGACGGGGAAACGGAATTTTCACATCGATTTCCTGTTGAGATATCCGTTCCGACATATCGAGTAGGTGATTTGGATGAGGTGACAGTCAGTATCGATTCGTTCGATTATGAATTACCTGATTCTAATCAACTTAAATTTACCTCGACAATTGCAATTCATGGGATTAGTGAGCAGGAAGAAAGTCCGAGAGATGAAATTGAGGAGACAGATTACCAGCTAGAAACTGACCAAACGTTCGAATTTGATATCAAAGAGAGTGAAGATTTGGATATGCCAACGAAGCTAGAATCAGTTGACTACTCTAACACACCAACATTATCGGACGGATTGGTTGAGACAGATTCACCCGATCGCTGGAAAAATAAGAAATCACAGAGTTTCGCTGAATTTTTCAAAAAAGATCCTGAACAAGAGTCTGATTCTCCATATGTGGAAAGTTCAACTGCTGATTCGTATCAAGCATCACCGAATGTTAATGATGATGTGGATTCACCGGATCTATATGAAAGCCGTGAAAGTGAAGAATCTAAAATTCAGTTAAATAGCGGCCAAAATCAAGAAAGACATGATAGCGATAAATCTAGTGATCAGCTAGAAAGCAGTGATAATCAAGAAAATCGTGATAATCAAGACGAATTAGTAAAAGATGTTGGTTATTTATCTGACATGTTTAGAGATGATGAAGAACATTTCTCGAGAATGCGGATGTGTATTGTTCAGGAAAATGACACGCTTGAAACAATTGCTGATCGTTATAAGCTTTCGGCACTTCAATTGGCAAAACAAAATCGATTAGCTGATGATACATTATCGGAAGGTCAATTATTATATATCCCTGTTAAGAAAAACAAAGAATAATAGATGTCAATTTACTACCTATAATCGTTGTACCCCTTGCGCTTTTGTTCAAGTATAAGAAAGTGTAAAATTCGAGGCGCTATTATGCTCACATCAAAGTAGGCCATGTCCAGTTTCAGCGCCCAGCAGCTAGCAAATGGTTTCGATGGGGCGAGTAATCGCAGCCCCAAACTTCACATTCCACCACTACGATAAGTCAACAGCGGCAAAGTTTTAAAGGAAGGCCGACTAAGAGCGGGCTTTGCGCCCAGCATCGGCATACCCCTTTTTTAGTGGCATGTTTCCTTTATCTCATTGCGAGTCTTTTTGGTGGGGCGAACGGAGTGCAAACGGTTTTCGGTGGGACGAATGAAATACAGTCCCAGAGTACTTCAGTTTGTACGTTGCTAATCGGGCGCTTGCGCTTTTCTTGTATCAAGGGGTATCTAGTTTGTCAAAAGGTGGAACGATAAGAAATGGATAATATTAGAAAAGTGTTAGCATCGTATCGGATAAATGCAGTAACAATGGAGTATCAAACAGATAATCTATTGAAAATATCAGATTCCCACCATTCCTATGCCTTGAAAAAAAGTAAATTAACTAGTGAAACTATTGATAACTGGGAAAATGTCTATCACCAATCATATCAACAAAACATGCCAAGTATTTTACCTGTCTATTTAACAGAACAAGGAAAATTACACGAAAATATCAATGGTACGTTCTATTATCTGACACCATGGCTTTCGTCCAATCCAATCGAACTCGAGCAACAAATTAAACGGATGTACCATAGTATTGGAATGATTCATGCTAAAACAAGACAGTCTTTAGCTATGGATAGTGAAAAGGTCATGAAAAGATTTGAAAGATATCAGGTACAACTTAGGAAAAATAGGGCAGCATTATTACAATATGTGGAACAGTTTGAAAAGAATCGCTACATGTCACCTGTTGAATTGTTGGTTTGTACCCAATATCGTGACCTTGAGTTTGTTTTTGACGAATTAATAAATCGAATCGAGCAATTTGTATACGATTTACAAAGCCAATCTGTTTGGTATTATTCTTTATGCCATGGTCAGCTTGACTTTTCCCATATTATCTATGACCATCACATCCACTTCATAAATTGGGAGAAAGCACATTTTAATAATGCTGCTGTTGATTTGGCCGAATTATTCCATAATGTGACTAAATATTACGATAATCCGGCTGAAAGTCTCGTTGATATATTTTATGCTTACCTGGAAGAAAATAAATTAACAGAGACTGAATTATGTTTGCTTTCCATTTATTTATTAGACCCTAGTAAATACATAACAGTTGTTAATCAATATGTCGAGAACATGGCTGAATATTCCATGGTTGACCAGGTAATACAATTGCAGCATTACCATCGACAGCTATCATTTGCAGTAAAATGGACAGCGTATTCTGACACAGTTACCGAGTCCATTGATGAATCGGAAAGTTAAATCCATTCTAAATAAAAAGCAATAAATAGCCCGACAAGTAATCCTAATAAAAACACGTCTAATGTTGTTGGGAAAAATAAAGTACGAATTAATTGAAAAATTAAGATTGGAAGGGTACATTTTTCAACGACATAAAGACAATTTCTTACCCATGGTGGGAGCCGATAGCGATAATAACGAGCCAATTTACTCACCTTCTTCTTATCACTTTTTAGTATCTTTTTAATATGATATGAATAAATCAAGCTGTTTTGTGCAATACGTATATTAATTGTTGATTTTTTTAACCAATATCGCTAAAATAAGTTATAATGAAACGAAATGCGATGATAGGGAAGAGTACAGATGAATCACCTAAAGAGAGGGAAATCATGAGCTGAGAATTTCCTAGGATAGATTATTTGGAAGGTCGCCCTTGATGCAGCTTTTTTGAAGGAATTAGAAAAAGCCGGATCTTGTCCGTTATCAAGCATGAGTGTACGAGTGTAAAACGGCTTGTAAACAAAGGTGGTACCACGGAAATATATCCTTTTCGTCCTTTATTGGATGGAAAGGATTTTTTTGTTGACAAAAGGAGGGCTATATATGAGTGAAAAACCAAAATCGTCCTTACCTTCAAAATATAATCCACAGGAGATTGAGAAGGGACGTTATCAATTTTGGGTTGATGGTAAGTTTTTTGAAGCAACAGGTGATGAAAATAAGGATCCATATACAATTGTTATTCCACCGCCAAATGTAACGGGAAAACTACACCTTGGTCATGCGTGGGATACAACTATGCAGGATACGATTTCACGGATGAAACGAATGCAAGGTTATGATGTATTATGGCTACCTGGAATGGACCATGCAGGAATTGCAACACAGGCTAAAGTTGAAGCGAAATTGAGAGAACAAGGGAAAAGCCGTTATGATTTAGGCCGTGAAAAGTTTCTGGATACAGTATGGGATTGGAAAGAAGAATATGCCGATTTCATCCGAAAGCAATGGGAGAAGTTAGGTCTTGGTCTTGATTATTCTCGGGAACGATTTACGATGGATGATGGACTATCAAAGGCAGTTCGTGAAGTTTTTGTTACCCTTTATGAAAAGGGACTAATTTATCGCGGCGAATATATTATTAATTGGGATCCGCAAACAAAAACAGCACTCTCCGATATTGAAGTTATTTATCAGGAGTTGCAAGGGCATTTTTATCATTTGCGTTATCCGTTAAAAGATAGCGGCGAATTTATTGAGATTGCTACTACGCGTCCGGAAACGATGCTTGGTGATACTGCAATCGCAGTACATCCAAAAGACGATCGTTACAAGCATTTGATTGGCCGTAAAGTAATTCTGCCAATTGTTGGTCGCGAAATTGAAATTGTTGCTGATGAGTATGTAGATATGGAATTTGGTTCGGGTGCCGTTAAAATCACACCAGCCCATGATCCGAATGACTTTGAAGTTGGTAACAGGCATAACTTAAAACGAATTCTTGTGATGCATGAAGATGGGACAATGAATGAAAATGCGGGTAAATACGAAGGACTAGATCGCTTTGATTGCCGCAAACAAATTGTGGCAGATCTTCAAGAATCAGGTGTTCTATTTAAAATTGAAGACCATACACATCAAGTTGGTCATTCCGAGCGAAGTGGAGCAGTTATCGAACCATATTTGTCCACGCAATGGTTTGTAAATATGCAGCCTTTAGCAGATGCAGCAATTGATTTACAACAAAGTGATGAGAAAGTTAATTTTGTGCCAGAGCGTTTCGAACGGACTTATTTACATTGGATGGAAAATATCCGTGATTGGTGTATTTCCCGTCAATTATGGTGGGGGCACCGCATTCCGGCTTGGTACCATAAAGAAACTGGCGAGCTTTATGTTGGCAAAGAAGCACCAGCAGATGCAGAGAATTGGGAGCAGGATGAAGATGTGCTGGATACATGGTTTTCATCTGCATTATGGCCCTTTTCCACGATGGGATGGCCAGATACAAAGGCAGAAGACTTCGACCGTCATTTCCCAACAAATGCACTTGTGACTGGCTATGATATTATTTTCTTCTGGGTCGCACGAATGATTTTTCAGTCGAAAGAATTTACTGGCAAACGACCATTTAAAGATGTACTGATCCACGGTTTAATTCGTGATGCTGAAGGAAGAAAAATGAGTAAATCACTCGGCAATGGTGTGGATCCAATGGATGTCATTGAAAAGTATGGAGCTGATTCATTAAGATATTTCTTATTGACAGGCTCATCACCAGGCCAGGATTTGCGTTTCCATTGGGATAAAGTAGAATCAACTTGGAACTTCGCCAATAAGGTGTGGAATGCATCCCGCTTTTCATTAATGAATATGGAAGGTTTTTCCTATGAAGACATTGATTTAACGGGTGAGAAATCACTAGCTGATAAATGGATTTTAACGAGATTGAATGAAACGATTGAACAAGTAACAAGGAATACGAATAAGTATGAATTTGGTGAAGCGGGACGCCAATTGTATAATTTTATCTGGGATGAATTATGTGATTGGTATATTGAAATGGCCAAGATTCCGTTATATGGGGATGATGAAACGAAAAAGCAAACGACAAGATCTGTTCTGGCGTATGTGTTAGATAACACAATGCGTATGCTACATCCATATATGCCATTCATTACCGAAGAGATTTGGCAGGCACTACCACATCAAGGAGCATCAATTACAATCGCAAAATGGCCTGAATTCCATCCTGAATTACACGATGAAAAGGCTTCTGATGAGATGAAACGACTTGTGTCGATTATTAAAGCGGTACGAAACATTCGAGCGGAAGTAAATACGCCAATGTCAAAGCAGATCAGTCTATTGATTCAAACAGAGGATAAAGCTGTATTACAGGAACTGGAAAGCGAACGTGATTATTTAGAACGTTTTTGTAATCCGAGTGAACTTCAGATTGCTCTTAATGTGGATGTTCCGGAAAAAGCAATGTCGGCTGTCGTTACCGGCGCAGAATTATTTTTACCGCTTGAAGGCTTAATTGATTTTGACAAAGAAATCAAGCGGTTGGAAAGTGAACTGGAAAAATGGAATAAGGAAGTCGAACGAGTGCAGAAAAAACTGGCGAACGAAGGGTTTGTTAGCAAGGCGCCACAAGCTGTTGTAGATGAAGAAAAACAAAAAGAACAAGATTACCTGGAAAAGCAGGCGAAAGTTAAAGCACGATTAACAGAATTAAAAGGATAAGTAAAAGCGGAATTCCCCTATTAAAGGGAATTCCGCTTTTGTGTTAGTTTGGTCTTTATGTGTTTTATGTATATTTCCAATATATTAATATCACTGACGGCGCTAAGCGTTCTTGATCCAACTACATCTTCAATTTCATTAAATAATAGTTTTCCATCTTTGTCGATTAAAAAATCAATCCCAACCATATCAAAATCAAAAGATTGAATGATTTTATTGATCATCGCTATTTCTTGTGACGTTAGCACATACCATTTTGCCGAGCCGCCTAGTTTATAATTTGCACGAAAATCATTGTCATTCTCCCGTAGTACAGCACCAACAATTTCACTGCCAACAACAAATACACGTACATCTTTACCAAGAGATACATCACAGGATTGGATGATTACTTCTTCTGTAGAAAGGGAGGCTAGACCAGTTTTCCAATCTTGTATATTACGAATATAATATACTTGTTTTCCACCCCTTCCGCCCGTTTCTTTCAAGATAAAAGGGAAGGGAGCAGGAGGATTTGTTGACAACGTATGTTTTTTGTTAAATATCGTATCTACCATAGGGATATTAAGGTTGTTGACATGGTGATGTGTTAATGCTTTATTATTACAGATCCTGGCTGTATGAGAAGAGTTGCATACAGTAATACCGCAGGCTTCCAAATGCAAACGTAATAGTTGGTCAATTGTACGAATCACCGCAAATTCTGGCAACTGCACTGGTTTATTATTATAGCGTATCACCCGTTGATTTTGGAATATCCCAATTGTAAGATGCTCGCGTAATATTAGTTCGAGATGTATCCCTTGCAAGTGTGCTTCTTCTAAAAACCAATTAATATAGTTACTATTTAGTTCTGCATCTGTTTTGCTATATACTAGCCATCCATTCTGTTCCACGATTAACCAGCCTCGCTTCTTTTTAAGGAAAGATTCAATCTCCCAGGAATTAAGTTAGTTGTCGAACTTCTAGAGGTTGTTCAAAAAGTCACCAAATGATAAGCGGCGAATCTCTTCGTTGGCGGCAAAGGAACTTCTACTAAACCCGCTCACGTCAATAGCCAACGCAGAAGTCAGCACGTCCTGTGCAAGTCCGGTCCTCATGTAGATTTTGCCTACATTCCGGTCCTCAAGACTACTCCGCTTCGACCTTTGACGCACAGGACAAGGAAGGCTACGACAGCGATACATCGCACGAAGAAAAAGTGTGTTTCTTTTTCGAGGACGTGCTAGTGTCGGCGTTGGCTATTGACGTGACGAACTTAGTCGACCTTGCTTCTATAAAAAATATTCTTGATATAACTGATGATATAATCAGCGACATCTATGTTTGTGCAGTTATACATATTACGGATATGCGCATTAGAGTTGATTTCGCAAATGATTGGATTATTATTTGGTCCAAATAATAAATCAACTCCCGCAAAATCGGCACCTATCGCTTTTGTTGCAGCTACAGCAATTTCCTTTTCCCGTTCAGATGGTTGATAAGCTTTCATGGTACCACCTGCTGTTACATTCGCTCTAAAATCATCAGATGCATATCGAGTCATTGCCGCAACAACTTCATCGCCAACTACGTGTAGACGCATATCCTTGCCATAACTTGTAGTAATCAATTCCTGGAAGACAAATGGCTTATCGTTTATTTGTTCTATTTTAGCAACCATTTCTGCTTGTGTATGCACTAAATAAACTTGTTCACCAAAAGACCCGTAAGCTTCTTTGAGAATCATTGGAAATCCGAATTCATCGATTACCTGTTGGTAAATGTCCAACTCCAAATTACTTGAACCTGAAAATCGCTTTGGGGCTACAATTGTTTTCGGTATCGGCAGATGGTGTTGCGCCAAAACTTGGTACGTTGCAATTTTGTTGTCGCTTATTTCAATTGTTTTGGCGCAATTAAAAACTGGAATACCTAGTAATTCTAATTGTTTAGCTAAATAAATGTCTTTATCGGTGAAAATAACAAAGTCGGGTAGCAACTGTTCGCCGATAATGGTAAGTTTATTGTCTCCTAAATAGGAAAAAAGTTCATTATTTTTGTATATCACCGTTTCGATCCCTTGTTTTATCGCTGCACTTTGTAGCCACTTGGCGAAATCAAGAAATTTAGTTCCAGCCAATTGCCCGTTATAGATGATCCATCCGTTTCTGTTCAACAATTATTTTCCTTTCTATACATTCGATTGTTTTTGATATACTTAATATACTATTTAATAATTTATCAGAAAAGCGGTGTACATATGTTTGAAAATTTTCAGCAAGTACAAGATTTTTTTGCGAACAGGAAAAAGTTCGGTATAAAGCCAGGTCTTGATAGAATGAAGCGTTTGTTACAATTACTCGACAATCCACAAAACAAGCTGAATGCGATTCATGTTGCTGGGACTAATGGGAAAGGTTCAACCATTAATTATTTAAAGGATGCGTTAAGATTTAATGGTTACCGTGTTGGCGTTTTTACATCTCCAAGCCTTGATGGATTAACCGGACATGTTTTAGTAGATGATCAGGCAATTCCGGAAAAAACGTTTATTTCTCTAGTTGAGGAAATGTATCCTGCCATACAAGAGCTGGATAAGGCAAATAATCATCCTACTGAATTTGAAATTATCACGGCACTTGCATTTATTTACTTTGTTGATCGAGTTGACTTTGCCTTAATTGAAACAGGGATGGGAGGCTTGCAAGATACAACAAATTGTTTTACTCCCATGTTATCTATTATAACAAATGTAGCGAGGGATCATATTGCTTTTTTGGGAGACACAATAAAAGAGATTGCCCATCATAAAGCAGGAATTATAAAAAAAGATATACCTGTTATTGTTGGTGAAATGGTCCAGGAGGCATTAGCAGTTATGAAGTATGAGGCTATGACACATCATGCACCGTTCTATCAATTTGCCAGAGAATTTAAGATGAACCCTATAGAACAATCAGCCGATGGACAACGTTTCAAATGGATCAACACAACACACAAAATGAATGTATCGTTAAAAATGAATGGCAATCACCAACAAATAAATGCATCCTTAGCAATAATGGCATTGGTATTAGTAGAGGGTGAAGGTTATTCGATTAACTGGGACAGGGCCCTCGCTGGAATTCATCAATCACAAATGCCTGGTAGATTTGAGTTGATACACCATAACCCTACGATCATTATTGATGGTGCGCATAATACAGCAGGAATTCAATCATTTATTCAAACTGTATTACAAAAATACGCAGACAAAGAAAGGTATTTGATTTTTGCGGGTTTCAAAGATAAAGAATTGGATTTGATGTTAGAGCAGTTGAGTGTGCATTTCACACAAATTACATTAACGACATTTGACCATCCTAGGGCTGAATCTGCAGAGGATTTATATCATTCTGTTTCATTTAAAAATAAATTAATAAACAGGGACTGGCATGATGCGGTTGCTGATATAAGCAAGAAACCTGCAAATGCCTGCTATTTTATTACTGGATCATTACATTTTATTTCGTCGGTTAGGAAATATTTTGTAAAAAACTAGGCATTATGATATATTTTTATTATCAGAAATTTTCTATTTAATAAGTACATATACCTAGAAAATAAAAGATGGATTATCTGTCTGTCTTTGATAGGAGATGCGTGGTGAATATGGTGACAAGAAAAAATGCGATTATGCTCTGGTTTTTTTGCCTTATACTATGGCCGTTGGTATTATGGCTGTCACATGAATATTATTTTTTAAATGTGGAAGGTCATCTGACAGACATAATTTTATTTGGAATTTTTATGTGTGTTGTTTCTTTGTTCCCCATAATAATCAACAACCAACCCGTATTTTTCGTGAATGGGATTAGTATTGTCGTATTTCTGTCATTCGGACTGTTTGTAGAAGTTATTCTAACGCAAATAGCAGTTTTATTAGTGTTGAAAGTAGGTAAAAAAGACCTCTATCGTATTCCATTAAATATGATTATGTTTTTGGCTGTTTCCGTGATATCCGCGGCAGTATTTTGGTTGCTCGGTGGAGATCACCTAGCATTTGACTATCGTGATAGTACAGATATCATAGCTGTATTTGGATATGCCATTTCGACTTTTATCGTTAACCAATCCATTATTAAATTGTTTCGCCGATTTTTATTTAATCATAAAATGAGGTTCTTTGATAAAGGGTTGGTATGGGAGCTTACATCTTCATTACTCGTTATACCCGTGGGGTTAGTTTTAGCTGTGCTGTATACGGAGATTGGCAGGGCAGCGATTTTTTATATGGGGACCCCTATTATTAGTATTTCCGTTATCTTAAGACTTCTTTATTCCTATCAGCAAATTAACAGGTATTTAGAGCGAACAGGGCAAATTGGTCATCAATTAACAAAACGACTAGAGATAGAAGAAGTTTACGATGTATTTATACAAGAATTAGGTAATTTAATACAGGTAGACTATGCGTATATTTATGTAACAAATAATAATGAATATTTGAAGTTAGAAAGGTTGTATGACGGCAATAAAAAAGTGAAAATAGCTACTGATTACGAACGATTAGAACGAGATGAAGCGTTTAGTGGAAAGGTTTGGTCAATAAAAAGACCAATTACATTTGGCAATGCAAAAGAATGGTCAACGATTAACAATGAAAAAATACCATTAGATATGGAAAGTGTTTTGTCATTACCTGTGGAATATGACAATGACGTGATTGGTGTCGTAACGCTTGTTTCAAAACAGAAAAAGGCATTTGAAAAATATCATTTCCGAATTTTGGACATCCTAACAAACTATTTGGGAGTGGCGATTGAAAATGCTAAAAACTATGAAGAAACCAAGTCAAAAAGTGAACGAGATAGCTTAACGGGCCTCTATAATTATCGGTATTTAGAGAATCAAATGGATCATTATTATCAAGTACTACCCATAGATCAAAGTGAAATAGCTTCTCTAATCATTTTGGATATTGATCACTTTAAAACAATAAATGACAAGTATGGTCATGAATCAGGAAATGAAATACTTTGTCAAATTGCAACTCGATTAACTGGTTTGTTTGATGAGCACGCAATAATAGCACGTTACGGAGGGGAGGAGTTTGTCGTTTTTCTTCCGGCAACTGATTTAACGCAAGCGATCCAACTTGCCGAATCATTACGTGTCAATATTGCTTCGATCCCATTTGTTCTTAGAGAGCATATTTTAGACCATAATAATAGTACTGAAGTATCAATTACATCGAGTCTCGGTGTCTCTACATATCCACTACATTGTAAATCACACAATGAGTTAATTCGTCACGCTGATCGAGCAATGTATATTGGAGCCAAGCGGAAGGGCCGGAATAAAGTAGCTGTTTATGAAGAATTGCAAACATTGTAGGCAGAAACCTATTACCCTAGTCTTTCTGTGTGTTTTGTAAATTTATGTTGAACATTTTTTAACAAAACCGACAAGACTCGCCTTACTTTTTAATAGACCTATGCTAGAGTAAAAAAAAGTAGCTAAAGTGAGGGGAGTAAATGACTGAAAAAAAGCCACCAATCATACGGATGAACGGTAAAAAGACTAAAACAAGCAGGAACGATGACATGAAGAAAAACGGTATGATTCACGATGAGCACGCCTCCACGTTGGAAGAATCAGATAAAAACGAACGAATTCCGACATTCGATAGAAACCATTCCATTGATGAAAATGATAGAAAATACGCTGCAAAAATAAAGAGGTTGCAAAACGTCAAGCCGATTATTGTCGCAGCAGTTTCTGCTGTTGTCATTGGCATTTGCTTAGGGATTATTATGTTGAATATGTTTGATGGAAAGGGTGACGGGGGTAATAGTGAAATAGGATATACAACAACTTCAAATACGGATAAAAATAAACAGAATTCAGAGCAAACTTTATCAAGTGCTACGTTAGACCCAATCCATGCTTTTGTGTTACAGGCAGGGGTTTTTTCAACCGAAGCAAACGCATCAAAATGGTCTAAAAAATACCAGAAAGCAGGGTTTCCAACTACCATTTGGCAAAGAGATGATCAATTCTTTTTATTAGCAGGTATTGCTGAAACGGAGGAACAAGCGGACTCACTAAAAGCAAATTTCGCTGATTTTGATATTTATGTGAAAGAATGGAATACGAAGGAGACGGAAAAACAGTTTACCCAATCAGGAAATGAATGGATTTTGTCATTTACGGATTTGTGGCATGAATCATTAAAAGCCATAAGTGCTCACGAAACTGTATCGGCAGAAGCATGGCAAAAGTTGCTCGATGGTTATCCTAAACAGGCAGAAAAATTGTCACCGTTCGTTGAGCAATTAAGTGATTCCTATAAAAAATTTGCGGAGACAAGTGCGGCGAATGAACAAATTTTCCTCATAGAGCAATGGCGTCAATTTGAAATGCTAGTGTTAAATTAATATAGTTACGAAAACAGGTATATTCAGAAAAATCACCAAATGATAAACTTAGTCAACCTTATCTTTGATTTGCTGACTTTTAGAACACGTACTTTTAGCAAATACCTGTTTTTGTATTTCCTGCTGTAAAACATGTTCCAAAATGCCATTTTTCCTTAGTAGATATTCCGATTTTATCGTCCTAAACTCTCATGAAATCACCATTTTACCAAGTTGTTGAAAATCCTCATAGTCGCTAATATGGGATTATTAAATATAAGGGGGAAAAATAATGACAACTTCATCGATTATGATTAAGGATGTACCGAAAGAAGATAGACCAAGAGAACGCTTATTAAAGCTTGGGGCAAGCCATCTATCCAATCAGGAATTGTTTGCGATTTTACTTGGCAGTGGAACAAGAGAAGAGTCTGTGATGGCACTGTCACAGCGGTTATTGATGCATTTTGAAGGATTGAATTTATTGAAGGATGCAACGATAGAAGAACTAACTGCCATTAAAGGTATTGGTACAGCCAAGGGTGTTTTGCTTCTTTCTGCAATTGAAATAGGAAAAAGATTGAATCAATATAAGCCGAGCGATAGGTATGTCATCCGTTCACCAGAAGATGGAGCAGATTACATTATGGAAGAAATGCGTGGGTTAAAACAGGAACATTTTGTTGTTCTTTTCCTTAACACGAAGAATCAGATTATCCATAGGCAGACCATTTTCATTGGCAGCCTTAATGCCTCTATTGTACACCCCAGAGAAGTGTATCGGGAAGCGGTCAAACGTTCAGCAGCTTCCATAATTTGTGCACATAACCATCCTTCCGGAGACCCCAGTCCTTCCCAAGAAGATATTCATGTAACAAGACGATTGGTTGAATCAGGGAAAATGATCGGGATTGAGCTTTTAGACCATATTGTTATTGGAGATCGAAAATTTGTATCATTAAAAGAAAAAGGTTATTTGTAGGTGAATTCCTATAAGAGAATGTTCAAAAAGTCCGGTAAAAATGACACATCGTTAAGGGGAACTTCAACTAAGTACCGACACGTCCAGTGTAGAACGTTGAAGTCACCACGTCCTGTGGAAGATCGTTGGCTTGCTTTTCCGTTCCTTGGAAAAGAAAATCACTTTTCCTTCGTGTGAAGCGAACTCAAAGAAGCTTTCCTTGGTGCTCATGTATTAATATTGCATACATTTCGCTACTCAAAGCTACGCTGCCTCGAACTTTCGACGCACAGAACGTGCTAGTGTCGGCGTTGCAACAGGACGTTGTGATCTTAGCCAACGCGGTCCTTTTTATCCTCCTCTTTGAACACTCACTACTATAACACTATCTATTTTTTATTTTTTTTCGTATAATATGATAGACACTAGGCAAATAGGCGCCATTTTTCAATCTGGTTGTTGAAATTGGCGCTTATTATGATTAAAAAAATGTACTAAACATGATTATTACGTGTTAAAATAAAGGTTAGTCTACATTGCAAAACGCTAAATTAATCGCTATAGTTGAAGCTACATACAACTAATGATTGCTTGTTTGGAAAGGGAGATTTTTTTGGGACGATTCAGTTTTTCACAAGATTTAGGAATAGATTTGGGAACAGCAAACACGCTTGTTTTTGTGAAAGGTAAAGGTGTTGTTTTAAGAGAACCATCAGTTGTAGCAAAAAACATTGAAACAGGTGATATAGAAGCGGTGGGAAGTTCAGCACGTAATATGATCGGCAGAACACCTGGAAATATTTCTGTGATCCGCCCGATGAAGGACGGGGTGATTGCCGATTATGATATAACAGCTGTTATGATGAAATATTATATAAAAAAAGCAATGCGAAATCGCTCTATGTTTGCTAAAAAGCCAAACGTGATGATTTGCGTACCATCAGGTATTACAATGGTTGAAGAACGAGCTGTCATTGATGCTACAAAACAAGCAGGTGCAAAAGATGCCTTTCCAATTGCCGAACCATTTGCTGCAGCAATTGGTTCGGGATTACCTGTCTGGGAGCCTACTGGCAGTATGATTGTCGACATTGGCGGTGGCACGACCGAGGTTGCTGTTATTTCGTTGGGTGGGATTGTCACAAGCCAATCTATTCGTACCGCTGGTGATAATATGGATGAATCCATTATTCAATATATCCGAAAAACGTATAATTTAATGATTGGTGAGCGATCTGCTGAGTCCATAAAAATGGACGTAGGAACAGCTGGTGAGGTCCAAGAAAACGAAGAAATGGATATTCGCGGACGAGACATGTTAACCGGTTTGCCAAAGACAATCACCATTACAGCTCAAGAAATTGCTGGTTCATTAGCCGATACGGTCGAAGAAATTGTAAATGCTGTTAAAAGCACACTGGAAAAAACACCGCCAGAACTCGCTGCTGATATTATGGATCGTGGTATTGTCCTTACTGGCGGAGGATCATTGTTACGGAATTTAGATCAAGTCATAAGTGATGAGACAAAAATGCCTGTATTTGTAACGGAAGATGCTCTTGATAGTGTAGCAATTGGTACGGGTAAATCATTAGAATACATTCAACATTTCCGCAGCCATCCGAATGTGTCATCTCGTCCTACTATTGAATAGGTTGTGTTTTTATGCCGTCTTTTCGAAAAAAACGATTATTTATTATCTTGATTGGCATCATTATTCTTGTTGCTTTAATCGGTTATTCACTTCGGGATAGAGAGAATTTATCTACACCTGAACAATTTATTAAAGACTCCGTTGGATGGGCGCAGAGTGTTATACACACACCGGTTAAAGTTTTAACGAACATATTTACGAATATTGATGATCTCAAGGATACGTATAAGGAAAATCAGTTGTTAAAAGAAAAATTATCACAATATAAAGGACTTATTTATGAGGTTCAAGAAATTAAAGAGGAAAATGAAGAACTACGAAAAACATTAGATAAGACAGAATCTATTCGAGATTTCGATCCTATTCAAGCGACTGTTATGTCACGAACACCTGAACGTTGGGTTGATCAAGTAACGATTAATAAAGGGATACAAGATGGTGTTGAAACAAACATGGCTGTTATTACTGCAGATGGGATGGTTGGAAAAATACAGACAGCATCACAGTTCACTTCAACGGTTCAATTACTTACTGGTTTCGATCAATTCAATCGTATATCCGCAACAATTTCCCGTGAGAAGGGGAAAGACATATTTGGCTTAATTGAAGAATTCGATGAAGAGAGTAATTCACTACTGTTTAAGATCATTGAAGAGTCAGATAAAGATTTGAAAAAAGGTGAATTAGTCGTTTCATCTGGAATGGGCGGTGTTTTTCCAGCTGGTTTACTGATTGGGAAAGTAAAAGAAGTTGTACCAGATCAATATGGATTGACCCGTACTGCTCTTGTGAAACCGGCAGCCAATATGTATGAAATTAATCATGTGATTGTTGTTGATCGTAACCTGACCGACAATGAGGATAAAAGTGATCAGGAGGATAAAGAGTAATGAAACGATTATTTATACCACTGATTCTTTTCTTAGTTGTCATTTTGGAAGGTGTCGCACTGGAATTATTGCCAACCCGTCTTGTAACAGGTGATTTTTTAATTATTCCTCACTGGGCACTTGTGTTTTTAGTTTACGTTTCAATATTCTATGATAAAGAAAATACGTATTCCTCCGTGTTTTATGGGATACTGTTTGGTTTGTTAATTGATATTGTATATACCGGCGTTCTTGGTGTGTACATGTTTACATACGCTTTTGTCATTTACATCGTTCAAGGATTAAAAAAATTGTTGCATGCAAATATTTATGTAACGATGTTGCTGGGGATTTTTGGTATAATGTTGGCTGATTTTACAATTTATATTATTTTCTCTGTGATTGGTATTACCGAAATAGCCTGGCAACATTATATAATATATCGACTTCTGCCAACCCTTTTAGCAAATTTGGTGTTTTTACTAGTTTTATATCCATTGGTAAGGAGACCTCTTATAAAATGGAAAGAAACGCAGTTACATGGTTGATTTTGTCGATGAAAAATGAATAATAATAGTAATTTATTTTAAGGTACAGCAATTAATGAGGTGAGCATATCGTGCGTGAGAAGAAGCAATTGATAACAATAAAAGGAACAAGAGATGGACTTACACTGTTTATCGACGATTCGTGCTCATTTGAAGATGCGTTCATCGAATTGAACGAAAAACTTATCGAAAATCATTCCAGCAAAGAAGAGCCAATGGTATCAGTGATCGTAAAATTGGGTAATCGTTATTTGGACAGGGAGCAAACAGAGCGATTACAATCGTTAATTAGCAAGGATAGTCATTTCTTTGTTCAGTCTATTGAATCAAACGTGATCCCAAAAGAAGAAGCCTTGATGTTAAAGGAAGAAAGTGAAGTTAAAGCAATTAATAGAATAATAAGGTCTGGACAAGTCCTGGAAGTGAAAGGTGATTTACTATTAATTGGTGACGTCAATCCAAGCGGAAAAGTAGTTTCAACAGGTAATATATATGTTATGGGGAACTTACGAGGTATTGCACATGCAGGATCGGACGGCGATCGAAATGCAATCATAGCTGCGTCTTATATGAAGCCCAGCCAACTCCGGATAGCTGATTATATCAGTCGCGCTCCAGATTATGAATCTGATGGTTTGTATATGGAATGTGGTCTCATTGATGAAGAAAAAGATAAAATTATTATTGACCGATTGCAGGTTCTTTCACATAAGCGGAAAGATTTAAGTAGGTTTGAAAGGAGAATGCTAAATGGGTGAGGCAATCGTAATTACTTCCGGAAAAGGCGGGGTTGGGAAAACAACAACAACCGCAAACATTGGTACAGCTCTAGCTTTAATGGAAAAAAAAGTTTGTTTAATTGATACTGACATTGGTTTGCGCAACCTTGATGTTGTAATGGGGTTAGAAAACCGGATTATATACGATATTGTTGATGTCATTGAAGAACGCTGTAAATTAAAACAAGCATTGATAAAAGATAAACGCTTTGAATATTTATCTTTATTACCGGCTTCACAGACTAGCGATAAGTCTATTGGGACAATGGAAAATATGAAAAAGATTATTGCTGAGCTAAAACAAGATTATGATTATATTATTATTGATTGTCCGGCAGGGATTGAACAAGGATTTCAAAATGCTATAGCGGGAGCTGATAAAGCAATTGTTGTCACCACCCCTGAAAAGTCAAGTGTAAGAGATGCGGATCGAATTATTGGTTTATTAGAAAAAGAAGAAATGGAAGCACCAAGTTTGATCATTAATCGCATTCGAAATCATATGATGAAAAATGGAGATATGCTAGATATTGATGAAATTATCCAAGTTTTATCGATAGATTTAATTGGAATCGTTATCGATGATGATGAGGTAATCAAAGCCGCTAATAAAGGTGAGCCGGTCGCCTTTCATCCGAATTCAAAGGCTTCGATCAGCTATCGAAATATTGCAAGAAGGATTTTGGGGGAGACCGTTCCATTACAATCCCTTGAAGATGAAAAAGGAATATTTCAAAAGGTTAAGAAATTCTTTGGCTTACGTTCGTAATGATTAATAATATTAAAAAGCAATGAATTGATTAAAATCAACATTGCTTTTTTATTTTCAACATAACTTGTCTATCTTGCACATACACTTGTAAAAAAGTCTGATGAAGGAATGTGAGGATATGAATAAAGGTGTAAAACAAGTTCGTAAATCAATTGCGCAACGGAAAAATTTACGCTCCTTAAACTCCGAGAAAGAAACAAGAAAGAAACTGACACCTGCCTTCCCCCAAGAGGAAGAAAAGCATGGTTATTATCCGATTTTTCCTGACAATCCACAAAAACAACAACGTCCAGTGAAACAGCAGAATCGGTTGGTTTCAAGTATTGTGTTGAAAGGGGTTTTGTCGGTTATCATGTTTTTTGGTGTGGCGTTTTTATACCAAACCGATGCCACCTTTTTAAGTAAGCCAATGACCTGGACAAGCAATGCATTAACAAAGGAATTTCCATTTGCTCGGGTGAATCAATGGTATCAGGAAACATTTGGCTCACCCATGGCATTAGCGCCAAAGGAAAAGCAGAAAGTAAGTAATAAGCAGGCATTGGCACTTCCAGTTAACGGAAAGGTGTCTGAGTCTTTTCAAGCAAATGGTTCAGGTATTATGATTTCACCACAAGATAAAGCTGACGTTGTTTCATTGGATAAAGGTGTCGTTATTTTTGCCGGAAATGATCGTGAGACGGATAAAACAGTGGTTGTACAGCATGCGGATGGAAGTAAATCGACTTATGGCTATTTAGATTCTATTGACGTTCATTTATATCAATCGGTTGCTTATAATCAACGAATTGGGGAATTTGTACCAAATGAAACGAATAAAACAGTATTTTTTGCTATTGAGAAAGACAATAAATATGTCGATCCTGTGCAGGTAATTAAAGTCGATGATGTTCCGTAAATATGTTCCTCCTGTCCATATTCATCCTATTCTCCTGTTGTTTATAGCGATCTCTCTACTGACAGGTACCTTTGTGGAACTGTTTATTATCCTAGCTATTGTATTTATTCATGAACTAGGACATTATACGATGGCAATTATCTTTAAATGGCGTATTAGAAGTATCATGTTATGGGTTTTTGGGGGCGTAATGGATACAGATGAACATGGAAATAGGCCAATCCATGAAGAAATGCTTGTTACGATAGCGGGTCCATTGCAACATCTTTTTATTTATGGCATCATATTTTTTATTTCGGGTGGTGAGCTTGTTCCACCATCGTTAATTGAATTAATGTTTCATTATAATACACTCATTCTCTTGTTTAATTTAGTACCAATATGGCCGTTAGATGGCGGAAAGTTTTTATTTTTATTGCTTTCTTCTTTTATACCATATCGTCGGGCATATCATTCTGTTATCATTATTTCGTTGCTTGCTTGTATTAGCATTTTATTGCTTCAATTATTTATTTTTCCATTTACATTAAGCTCCTTTTTAATCATACTTTTTCTGCTAAAGGAAAACAGAATGGAATGGAAAGAGCGGTATTATGTATTTATCCGATTTTTATTAAAACGTTACCAAGGTGATCCAACTGTGAAAGGTGTTCGATCCATTGTAGTCCCACATCAAAGTTCTTTACTGGAAGTGTTTGCGCAATTTCATCGGGAAAAGAGGCACTCTATTTATATTCAATTTCCGGAAAGTGAACGAAAATCCATTGAGGAAAATGATTGTTTACAGCAGTTTTTTTACGAAAGACAGTATAACAAGACAATTGGTGAACTTGTTCAATACTAGAAAGCGATAACGTTTGAGTGCTTGACAATTGTTCATTAATCATGCTATCATCAATACGTTATTCATCGTAGCACCACATGCTACAACCGCGCAGAATAGGTTGCTAAACTCTTTCTTGAAAGGGTACCTAAATGGCGAGTCTGAGTTCACTAAGGAGGTGCAAGTTATGTACGCAATTATTGAAACTGGTGGTAAACAAATTAAAGTTTCAGAAGGTCAGGAAATTTACGTTGAAAAAGTTATTGCAGATGCAAATGAATCTGTAACTTTTGATAAAGTACTTTTCGTTGGCGGCGAAGATGTAAAAGTCGGTGCTCCATTTGTTGATGGTGCAACGGTAACTGCTAAAGTTGAAAAACATGGTCGTCAAAAAAAGGTAACTGTATTCAAATATAAACCTAAGAAAAACTACCATCGTAAACAAGGTCATCGTCAACCGTATACGAAATTAGTAGTTGAAAAAATCAATGCATAAAGGTTTTTGTCTATGATTCATGTAACTGTTTATCGTTCAAATAATCAAATAACAGCATTTGAACTTTCTGGACATGCTGATAGTGGTCCTTATGGTTATGATTTAGTGTGTGCAGGTGTGTCTGCTGTATCATTTGGTGCAGTTAACGCAGTTCTTGAATTATGTGAAATCGACCTTGATATTGAGCAGGGGAATGAAGGTGGTTACCTTCGTGTTGCACTTCCTGACACGCTGGATAACACGTTAAAGGAAAAAGCACAGCTCTTGTTTGAAGGCATGATTATTTCATTAGAAACAATTGCGAGTGAGTATAATCAGTTTATTTCGATACAAAGTAAATAAGGAGGTGCAGCTCAATGTTACGTCTAGATTTACAGTTTTTCTCACAGAAAAAAGGTGTTGGTAGTACTAAGAACGGTCGTGATTCTGAATCAAAACGTCTTGGTGCGAAACGCGCAGATGGTCAGTTTGTAACTGGTGGATCTATTTTATTCCGTCA
Source organism: Virgibacillus sp. FSP13 (assembly GCF_054048505.1). Taxonomy (NCBI): domain Bacteria; kingdom Bacillati; phylum Bacillota; class Bacilli; order Caryophanales; family Bacillaceae; genus Virgibacillus; species Virgibacillus sp. FSP13. The sequence continues at coordinate 141,982 of NZ_JBSVKG010000009.1, forward strand.
ACGCGGAACAAAGATTTACCCAGGTGAAAACGTAGGCCGTGGTGGGGATGATACTCTTTTTGCTAAGACGGATGGTGTTGTTAAATTTGAACGCTATGGTCGTGATCGTAAAAAAGTAAGTGTTTATCCAATAGCTCAAGAAGCGTAAAAGCTTATAAAAAAGCTCCAGCCAATTGATTGGTTGGAGCTTTTTTATATCTTTAATACGTGAAGGCATGACGTTTTTTTTCGTTTCTGCTATACTCTTGTTATTAGTGGGGGGATTTCTGTTGGATGAGAAAGCAATGGTAGATTTACTACGGTTATACAGGCATGATCTAATGAATGATTTGCAGATTGTTCAAGGATATGCTTCAATGGGGAAAATTGATCGCGTTCAAACAAAAATAACGGAAAGTATGAATCGGTTTCATGAAGAAAGAAAGTTAATGAGTTTGGACGCTGCCAAATTTGCTTTATGGCTAATTCAATTTAATTCCATACATGCGAATATTCGATTATCATATTATATAAACGTTGAAGATAAAAAATTACAGGGTATTGATGAAACATTGTTAAATCAATGTCAATTGGCGATTGAGTTGCTGGAGCAGTTGCTTGATGATGAGGAATTATATGACGGCAAAATGGTGTTGGATCATACCTCGTCTGCAATTGAGGTAAACTTATCGTTAACTGGAAACTTTCAAGCACATACTATTTTAGAGCTGAATGAAAAATACATGGATAAAATGAATTTCTGTAAAGCGGAAAATGGAGTGACGTGTCATGTTTCCATACCGTTTTACTAAATGAGGTGAGCAGTAATGTTTGTAGATCAGGTTAGTGTATACATAAAAGCTGGTGACGGTGGTAATGGTCTTGTTGCTTATCGTCGAGAGAAATACGTGCCAAAAGGCGGACCTGCTGGCGGCGATGGTGGAAATGGCGGCGATGTGATTTTTGAAGTAGACGAAGGTTTGAATACATTAATGGACTTTCGATATAATCGCCATTTTAAAGCAAAACGCGGAGAAAATGGGATGAGTAAAAATCAGCATGGTAAAAATTCTACACCATTAGTTGTACCAGTTCCTCCTGGTACAACTGTTGTAGATGAAGAAACGAATGAAATTATTGCTGATTTAACACATCATAAACAGCAGGCAGTTATCGCACATGGTGGCAGAGGTGGACGTGGAAATTCTCGTTTTGCCACACCAAGAAATCCAGCACCCGAGTTTGCCGAAAATGGTGAACCAGGACAAGAACGCAATATTAAAGTAGAATTAAAACTAATTGCAGATGTTGGGCTTGTCGGCTTTCCTAGTGTTGGAAAATCTACATTTATTTCGGTTGTGAGTGCCGCCAAACCGAAAATAGCTGATTACCATTTTACGACATTAACACCTAATTTAGGCGTGGTTGATACAAGTGACCACCGGAGTTTTGTGATGGCTGACTTGCCTGGTTTGATTGAGGGAGCCCATTCTGGCGTTGGTTTAGGACATCAATTTTTACGACATGTCGAACGAACAAGAGTAATTGTCCATGTTATTGATATGGCTGGGACAGAAGGGCGTGACCCATATGCTGATTTTGTGAAGATTAATCAAGAATTAAAAGAATATGATAGCAAGCTCATGGATCGTCCGCAAATTATTGCAGCAAATAAAATGGACATGCCGGGTGCAGAGGAAAATATAACGGTTTTTAAAGAAAAGCTTACGGAAGATTATCCGGTTTATCCAATATCATCTCTTACAAAAGAGGGGCTTAGAGATATTTTATTTGCGATTGCAGATACACTAGAAAGGATACCAAAAGTTGCTCCTAAGGTTGAAGAGACGGAAGAAGAAGTTGTTTATCGCTATCAACGACCACAAGCCTCCTTTGACATATCCCGTGATGATGATGGCGCATTTGTACTATCAGGGGTAAGAATTGAAAAGCTATTTAAAATGACTGATTTTAATCGGGATGAAGCTGTACAGCGTTTTGCTCGTCAACTGAGAGGAATGGGTGTCGATGAAGCGTTACGAAAACGTGGGGCGAAAGATGGTGACACCATAAGATTATTGGATTATGAGTTTGAGTTCATTGAGTAATTTGATGTTTATGATAGGAAGATAAGGGGGAAGGTTTGCTTGACGTTAAGAATAGGGTATTTAGGACCTAAAGGAACATTTACCAAGCTAGCTGTTGATGCAGCATTTAATGGAGAAATGAAACAGAGCTTTGAAACGATACCAGAATGCATCGATGCGGTTGATGCTAATCAAATAGATATTGGAGTTGTGCCGCTTGAGAATGCGATCGAGGGGACAGTGCAATTAACCGTTGATTATCTTGTTCACCAAGTACGCTTGCCAATTGTTGCTGAAATTGTTGTTCCAATTCAGCAGCATTTGCTTGTTCGACCAGATTTTTCTGGGGAAGAAATATCTGAACTTAAAGAGATTCACTCACATAGCCATGCTATTGCACAATGTCATCAATACATTCATCAATACATACCAAATGCGATGATTCGTTTTACCTCTTCAACAGGAAGAGCGGCTGAAATCGTCAGCACCAGCAACGAATCCATAGCCGCCATTGGCAATAAGCTTGCGGCCAAGGAATATGGTTTATCGATCTACCAAGAAGACATCCATGATTATCCAAATAACCATACACGTTTTGCTGTTTTAGCAAAAGATGAAGAAATTGTTAGGGTGAAACATGAAGTTGATGCGGAGAAGACTAGCCTTTTAATTACATTACCTAGTGATTATGCAGGTGCACTGCATCAAGTCCTTGCAGCATTCGCTTGGCGAAAAATGAACCTATCAAAAATCGAATCCCGACCAATGAAAACTGGATTGGGCAATTATTTCTTTATTGTGGATGTTAACCAGCCATATGATGGTGTCTTATTCCCAGGTGTTAAAGCTGAATTAGAGGCATTGGGATGCAAGGTAACGATTTTGGGTACATATCCGGTTTATCAACTGAATATATAATTGGGAAGCGAAATAAAAACCGTCTATTTTAAACTGGAATAGATGGTTTTTTGGTTGTGTAAGAATTTAGTTTTCAACTTTTCTTAAGTTGGTGCATATGTTGATAATGAGTGATTAGCCCAATTGTAACTTGAAATGAAGGGAGTTTGGTTTAACTTGAAAATTCACGTCGTTCAAAAAGGCGATACATTGTGGGAATTAGCAAAAAAATATGGTGTTGATTTTGAAGAATTAAAACAACTCAACTCACAATTATCAAGCCCGGATATGATTATGCCAGGTATGAAAATAAAAATACCTAGTTCAACAAAAACCGTACAGAAGGAAAGCATGAAAATGAAAGAGACACAACAACCGCAAGTCAACCAGCCATACAAGGACATATCGCCTAAACCAGTACCAGTAATTAAGGAGGATGAAAAGGAAAAGCCAAAACAAATGCAACCGCATATGCCAAAGGAGCAACAAATGCCAATGCAACCACAAATACCAAAGCAACCGGAAATGCCACAGAAACCAGAAATGCCGATGCAACCGCACACACCAACACAGCCGATGCAGCCAATGATTCAAATGCCGATAATGGAACAAGAACTACAAAATTACACGACGATTAATATGCCACAGATGCCATATTATCCGGAGGCAAAAGAAGAGCCAGTAAAACAAGAAAAACCAAAGCCGATGCCACAACCACAACCACAACCGTTACCACAACCAATGCAAATGGTTCCAATGTGTTGTCATGTGATTCATCCGTGTGGTCCACCAATGCCACATGACTTTTTTCCGGTAATGGGTACATTTGCTGGCGGACATATGCAACCTAACGCTGCGATGCATCATGGTGACAATTTTCATCCATATCATCATTATGAAAATAAGATGGAATCGCCAACAATGGAAATACCAACAATGAAAATGCCAACATTAGGAATGTCAACAATGGAAATGCCACCAAAATCAACACAAGCAGGGGATCAAGATTGTGGGTGTCATGGTAAGGAGCCAATACCGCCGTATCAGATGGGGTATCACCAGAACCAACCCCCAATGTATGGTGGCGGTTTTCCAAGCGGATATCAGCATTATCCAGCATTTAACCCACAACAGACACAACCAGAACATCTAACCAATAAACAAACATATCCTCCGCAGTTTATGCCCCCGACAAATAAAAATCCGTACCCGACACCACCAGGATATCCACCATTTTCTGAATTTGATTTTCGTTCAGAAGAGGATGACTCGGAAAGTGAATAATTTTAAGCGAAGAGACGACATGCAAGTTGATCGTCTCTCTTCTTTTTTATATCAAAAAGGGAAATTAGAATGTGCAAAAATTATCCCTATTAAAGCTAATGTTTTCCATGTAACGACAAGCCAGGGAATAGAGCAAATTGTAAAAAAGCATCATAGCCTTCAAGTTGTTGAACAACAATGGAATTTGTTTGAAGAAATTAACCTATCAACTGTTAACGCTTATGAAAGGTTTCCAAATGGGAAAAAATATATCAAACATAATCAACATATTTGGACACTTGCTCCATTTATTCAAGGAAGGAAACTAAATTATGCTATGGAGGCTGACCGAAAATCTTGTTTGAACACACTGCGACAATTTCATGAACATGCTCGGTCAATTACAGTTCCCAATCCTGTCAAACGGCAACTTTTTTATGTTCGTTGGGCCAACCGATTAGCATCTTTTAAAAAAACAGCACATTTTTTTGCGAAAAATGGTTTTGAAACATTATTTAAGGATATCGTACAAACGTCTGAGGTATATTTACGATATGTACACCAACTTCCTTGGAAATCATTGGAACAGAACGTTGCAAGGTATTCCGAATGGATTCACGGTGACGTCGCTGGACACAATTTTATTCGTAACAAAGAAGTGCATATGATTGATTTTGATTTACTTGCGAGCTCACCAATGCTTCATGATTACATTCAATTAGGACAGCGTTTTTTACCATACTTGGATTGGAATTTCGACAAATTACTCGACTATGGAATGGTAAAAGACAATCAATTGAAATTATGGATTAGCGCTATGGTTGTACCTGCTGATGCAATGCGGGAATGGCTGCATTTTCTTAACAGTAAAAGTTCTACTTCTGTTTACAATTATTTGGCCGGAATGGAGAAGGACTGGATAAAGCGACAATCTTTTTTGAAAAAAGCACAATCAATGCTAAAATCGATTTAGATAGGTATCAGAGAAGGAGCGATTGCAATGAAAGAAACAGTAGATAAAATTGTACAGTGGTTACAACAACAGGTGCAGGAAACGGGTGTAAATGGTCTTTTGGTTGGAGTAAGCGGAGGACTAGATTCGGCAGTCGTGGCTCACTTAATCAAGCGGGCTGCACCTGATCATTCATTGGGTGTTATTATGCCTTGCAAAAGTAATCCGACTGATATAAATCACGCCCAGGATGTTACAGAAAGCTGTGAGATAAATACAGTAACAGTTGACTTAACAGAAACACATCAAGTACTTTATAACGGGATTCAACAACAAGTAAGGCAAAAAGGAGAATGGCAAGAAGCAAATGATCAATTGGCTGATGCAAATCTTCGGGCCCGATTACGCATGAGTACGTTATATACCCTTGCAACGAACTATAATTATTTAGTTGTTGGTACAGATAATGCTGCTGAGTGGTATACTGGTTATTTTACAAAATATGGTGATGGCGGTGTTGATATTCTTCCCATTGTCGAATTTACGAAACAGGAAGTTCGCGAAATGGCAAGTTATCTAGGTGTTCCAGAACAAATTATCGATAAAAAACCAAGTGCTGATTTATGGGAAGGGCAAACAGACGAAGCTGAAATGGGTACAACGTATGATACTATTGATGCCTACTTACGGGGTGAGGAAATTCCAGAAACAGATAAAGAAACAATCGAACAATTGCATAAACGTACCGAGCATAAACGAAATGGAGCAAAACATTTTGTCATAAAGGGATAAATTAACTGTTTAAAAACACCTCTTTTATACAACCTATTGGATAGGGAGGTGTTTTTTTATGAATAAATTAATTGTTACTTTGCTTTTTACAGCCACTATTATGGTCGGATGTACCAATTCAAATGAAGATGCTCAAAGCGATAACCTAAATACGCAATCCGTGAATTATGAAACGGACAACGAACAGGAAAATCGGTTAGGGGAACGGGGTGAAAAAGGTGGGTACCCACAGAGCGATCAAAGTGATACAAATGCAGCAAAAGGGAACCGCAACTACTCCGATATTTTTGTTAATGAAGAGTCGGATAAAATCTATAATCAGCTCATTAAACGGAAGGAAATAAAACAGGCACAAGTTGCTTCGATGGATGATAAAGTTGTTGTCGCGGTGATGTTAAATGATCATACCGACCATAACATTCGGGATATGATTGAACAAGAAACACAAAAAATCGTACCAAATAAACAGATTGTTGTGTACACAGATGATATTCATTGGGATCGGGTAAATAATTTAAAAGCTCGTTTAGGACCTAAAAATGCAGCAGAAAATGTAAAGGATGAAATTAAAGATTTATTTAACATGGATGATTAACCTTTGCTTGACGGCAGAGGTTTTTTCAATTGATTAGTATAAAATTTGAGGCGCTATTATGCTTACAGCAGAGTAGGCCATGTCCAGCTCCAGCGCCCAGCAACTAGCAAATCTTTTTGGTGGGACGAGCATTTAGCGCAGTCCCAAACTTCACACTCCTCCACTACGATAAGTCAACATCGGCTCGTACCTCGCCGTGTTTCCTTTATCTCATTGCGAGTCTTTTTGGTGGGGCGAACGGAGTGCAGTCCCAGAGTCCTCCAGTTTGTACGTTGCTAAACGGGCGCTTGCGCTTTTCTTA
>NZ_JBSVKG010000010.1:0-128089 GCF_054048505.1 Virgibacillus sp. FSP13
ATTACCTTCTAGTTTTTCTTGACATACTGGTTGTTTTGTTCAGTTTTCAAAGAGCAAATATTTAGCTGCATAACTCGACAGCAAAATTTATTATATCACTCATGATAATGATTGTCAATAGTACAAAATTCATCATTTTCATTCATAGTGTGTCGCTGTTTTCAGCAGCAAAATATATATTACTCTCCTCAAAGATAAAAGTCAACACATATTTTTATCTTTTTTACCAAAAGCACCTAGTATAACAGAACACCAACTAGAAACTACTAATTATTATAGAACAACTTCCCCATCCCAATCTAACATACCACCAGCCATACTAGACACATTAAACCCATGTTCATCCATATATAAGGCGGCATTCATACTTCTTCCCCCAGATCTACATACAAGAACATAGTGTTTATTTTTATCTAAATTTTTAATCGCTTGCGGAATCTTATTTAGTGGAATGTGCTTTGCATGTTCAATCATTCCTTGAGCTACTTCTTCATCCTCCCGTACATCGATAATAACGGCATTTGTATCTTTCTCCATCACTTCTTCTACTTCATGTGGTGTTAGCTCATTGATATGATCCATTATTTCAATCCTTTCCAAACAGTATTTTCACTATTCATCATACGTTCGACATGAATAACATGCAAGCTGATAACACAAAATAACTATACATTACCAATGAATGGAGACAAACAATGAAACGAATTACGCGATTCTTACTACTTTTGTTATGTTTATCCTTTTATTATTTGTTACCCGTTTCTGCCGTTACAGAAACAAATAATCAAAAGACAATATTGATAGAATCTTTTAAAGAGGATATTACCGGTGATGGGCAAAAAGAAGAAATTCAGTTAAGAGGTATCCTGTTTAGTGATGATAGTAAATATTTTCATAATATATGGGCAGATGTTAAAGGTTCACAAAACAAGCAATGGAAAATCAAGTACAAAGATGGGTATAAACCATCATTACAGTTTATCGATTTAAATCATGACGGTGTTCGTGATTTATTGTTTCAAAGTGCTACAAGTGGAAGTGGTGGATTCCATTATTATCAAATTAACAATTTAAAAATGGAAAAACTTAAGAAATTGCCATTACCAAAGTCTATCTCTATAACTGGGAGTTTTCATAATGGCTTTAAAGCAACCTTAACACTTGATCCAAATAAGAAATCAACAAAAATAGATCTTAAGAACCGGGCATCAGAGTATATACGTTCTGGTATTTACGATAAAAAAGGAAGATTACTTCATGAAATGAAACTTATGATTGAACCTATTTCATTCTTTGAACCAACGTTTATAAGCAAAAGTAAAGGTTACGGATTAAAAAGTTATCAACAGGTTAGCGGGGCATCTCGAGCAGATCAACTTGGAACAATTGAAATATTATGGTATTTCGAGGACAATAAATGGATTAAAATGAAACAAAAATGGCAATCTGAGACACCAAATAAATAGCTAACATATCGATAGTTCAAGTCACGATTTTCGCTTTGTTGAAAACGTGACTTTTTATTTTTAATCGATCGCATAATTTTACAATCAGTCCAATTCTTTTCTATTATATTGATAGCAGTATTTTAACAAATATAAAAAAGAAGGATTATGTATGGGGAAATTTATTATTATTGGTGCCGGCATATTGGGTGCTACTACTGCATATCAGCTTGCTCGAACAGGTGCTGAGGTCACTATAGTAGAACGTAACAATGATGGGAGAGCAACAGATGCAGCGGCAGGCATTGTATGTCCATGGCTGTCACAACGCCGAAATAAAGCATGGTATCGCTTAGCGAAAGGAGGGGCTCGAATATATCCTCACCTTATCAAACAGCTAGCAGAAGATGGTGAAGAAAAAACCGGTTATGCCCGGGTAGGAGCGATTTCTATCCATACAAACGGAGACAAATTAATCGCTATGAAAAAACGGGCTTTAAAGCGTCGAGAAGAGGCACCAGAAATCGGTGATATTACGTTGCTTGATTCCGATCAAACAAAGAAAATGTTTCCGCTGCTTGCAGATGGATATGGATCCGTTCATGTAAGTGGTGCTGCACGTGTTAATGGACGTGCACTAAGAAACGCTCTGTTAAATGGTGCAAAAAAACATGGCGCAACAATTATTGATGGTGATGCCCAATTATTATACAAAGGAAGGAAAGTTACTGGTGTTAACGTCAATGGCAAATCACTATTTGCTGACACCGTTATTGCCACAAATGGCGTTTGGATGAAAGAACTATTAAAGCCTTTAGATATTCCATTTAATGTCACTTCACAAAAAGCGCAAATCATGCATTTAAAAATGGCTGATGCTACTACCACTGCAAATTGGCCAGTTGTGATGCCACCAAACGACCAATATCTTGTTACATTTGACGATAATCGGATTGTCGTTGGGGCAACACATGAAAACGATGCTGGCTTAGATTATCGCGCTACTGCTGGCGGGATTAATGAAATTTTATCGAAAGCTTTAGAGGTTTTTCCTGGTTTAGCAGAGAGTTCCGTGCTTGAGACAAGAATTGGCTTTCGGCCGTTCACACCTGGTTTTCTTCCCGTAATTGGACCACTACCAGGTTATGAGGGACTTATTCTTGCTAATGGACTTGGTGCTTCTGGTTTAACAATGGGGCCGTTTATTGGTACCGAATTGGCTAACCTAGCAGTTGGAAACGAATTAACAATTGATATCAATGAGTACGATGTGGCTGGAGCTTTAAAGTAAAAACTTCATTCTACAAGTTCTTTCAAAAGAAATTGGCACATTAACGAAAAGAAGGATCTCCACAATTGGAGATCCTTCTCTTTCGTTAGTTTGCTACAATATTCACTAATTTTCCCGGAACAACAATTACCTTTCGAACTGTTTTTCCTTCTAGCCATTCCTGTATTTTCTCATTTTCAAGTGCCTGCTTTTCCAAGTCATCCTTGGATATATCTTTAGCAACACTCATTTTCGAACGAACTTTTCCCATTACCTGAAGCACAACTTCAATTTCATCTTCGGTCAGTTTTGCTTCATCAAAAATTGGCCATCCTTCATAGCTGATTGTCTCTGTATGACCTAGTTTGCTCCACAATTCTTCACTGACATGTGGTGCTACAGGAGAAAGTAGTTTTACAAAGCCTTCAACATACGCCTTTGGTAATTCATCTGCTTTATATCCTTCATTCACAAATACCATCATTTGAGAAATACCCGTGTTAAAATGCAAGTTTTCAAAGTCCTCAGTAACTTTTTTAACTGTCTCATGATATACCTTATCTAACGAAGAATCACTTCCGTCAGTTGTGACTTTTTCCGAAAGTGTTCCATCTTCATTAACAATCAAGCGCCAAACACGGTCCAGGAATCGGCGTGCTCCATCCAGTCCATTTGTTGACCATGCAACTGCTGCATCAAGTGGACCCATAAACATTTCATACAACCTTAGAGTATCTGCGCCGTGAGATCCTATAATTTCATCCGGGTTGACCACATTCCCTTTTGATTTACTCATCTTTTCATTGCCTTCTCCGAGAATCATTCCTTGGTTAAACAATTTCATAAATGGTTCTTTCGTTGGTACAACGCCAATATCGTATAAAAATTTATGCCAGAAACGTGCGTAAAGCAGATGTAATACTGCATGCTCTGCCCCACCAATGTATACGTCCACAGGTAACCATTCTTTTAACGCTTCAGGATCCGCTAGTTTTTCCGGATTGTCTGGGTCAACGAAACGCAAGAAATACCAGCAGCTTCCTGCCCATTGTGGCATTGTGTTTGTTTCACGGCGCCCTTTCATACCAGTTTCAGGATCTACAACATGTACCCATTCCTCACTATTTGCTAATGGTGATTCACCAGTACCGGATGGTTTTATTTCTGTCATTTCCGGTAATTCAAGAGGCAATTGTTCTTCTGGAACTGTACTCATGGTTCCATCTTCCCAATGAACGATCGGAATTGGCTCACCCCAGTAACGCTGTCTAGAGAAAAGCCAATCACGCAAACGATACGTAACTTTTTTCGTCCCATACTTATTTTCTTCCAGCCATTCGATCATTTTTGAAATGGCGTCTTCTTTATTTAGCCCATTAAGAAAATCAGAGTTAACATGATCACCGTCACCTGTGTATGCTTCTACAGAAACATCCCCACCCGCAACTACCTCTACAATTGGCAACTCAAATTTTGTCGCAAATTCATAGTCACGTTCATCATGCGCTGGAACTGCCATAATGGATCCAGTGCCATACGTAATCAATACATAGTCAGCAACCCAAATCGGCATTTTTTCATTGTTTGCCGGATTAATTGCATATGCCCCTGTAAATACACCTGTTTTATCTTTTGCTAAGTCCGTTCTTTCCAAATCAGATTTTGTTTGCACATCATCAAGGTAAGCTTCTACAGCATCTTTTTGCTCGTCAGTTACGATTTTTTTCACCAATGGATGTTCTGGTGCTAGAACTGCATAAGTTGCACCGAAAAGTGTATCAGGTCTAGTGGTAAAAACTGTTATTTCCTCATCATGACCATCTATAGCAAACGTTACTTCGGCCCCTTCTGAACGGCCAATCCAGTTGCGTTGCATATCCTTAATGCTTTCTGACCAGTCCAGTTCTTCCAAGTCCTCAAGCAACCTGTCAGCATAGGCAGTGATTTTCAGCATCCACTGCTTCATTGGTTTACGTATAACTGGATGACCTCCACGTTCGCTTTTTCCATCAATTACTTCCTCGTTAGCGAGCACAGTCCCAAGAGCTGGGCACCAGTTCACTGCCACTTCATCCATATAGGCAAGACCTTTTTCATAAAGTTTCGTAAAAATCCACTGGGTCCATTTGTAATAATGTGGGTCAGTTGTATTAATTTCCCGATCCCAATCATAGGAAAATCCTAGTTCTTGTATTTGTCGACGAAATGTATCGATATTCTTTTTTGTAAATTCAGCTGGACTGTTTCCTGTATCAAGCGCATATTGCTCAGCTGGTAAACCAAATGCATCCCAACCCATTGGATGCAATACTTCATATCCCTGCATTCGCTTCATCCGTGAAAAAATATCCGTTGCTGTATAGCCTTCCGGATGTCCTACATGCAGTCCAGCTCCCGATGGATAAGGGAACATATCTAACGCATAAACCTTTTCTTTTTTGGAATACGTATTTGTTTTAAATGTTTTGTTTTCTTTCCAGTACGCTTGCCATTTCTTCTCAATTTCCCGATGATTAAAACTCATTCTTGTTCCTCCTTGTCGCGAAGTTTGCCTCCATATAGAAAAAGCTTCTCATCCCAAATAGGGACGAGAAGCTGTATCTCCCGTGGTACCACCCAAATTAACGTAAAAACATACGTTCACTTTGTTTCCTTAACGCGGATTCACGGTAAGAACTACTTCCATTTCGCTCTTACAACTTAAAGGCGAGTTCATAAACTTTCTAGGAACAGTTTACACCAACCACTGTCTCGCTAAACCTGAAAAAGTTTACTACTACTCCTTCGCATCGCTATTTTCATTATTATATCGAATTTTAATTAATTAAAACTGCTTTGTCAAGGAAACAAGCAAAATTAACCTCTTCTTACCACTTCATGTACCACAACATATGATTCATTACGAGCAAGTGTCACCTGTTATTACCCAATTTCAAAAACAAAACTGCAGTAAATTCCATCTAGATTTCATACGATACCACATTAAGAAAACTTTATGCTAAAATAAACGCTCATACTAATGTAAAAGGAATGGAAAATCATGATTAAAAATATTATTGCCTTTTCCCATCAATTATTGCGTGAATCAGTGCAAAAAGGGGATATTGTAATAGATGCAACAGCAGGAAACGGACATGATACACTTTTTCTCAGTCAGCTAGTCGGGGAAAATGGTTCTGTATTAGCATTTGACATTCAAACCGAGGCAATTGCTGCAGTAAAGCTAAAGGTGGCGAAACAACAGATTAGGAATACACGAATTATCCATGAAAGCCATGAACATGCAGTAACATATTTAAGCGAAACCGAGCAAATTGGTGGTGCCATTTTCAATTTGGGCTACTTACCCGGAAGTGATAAATCAATTATTACCCACGGTGAATCAACCATCAAGGCCTTAACTAGCATGTTAGAATTTTTGAAGCGGGGTGGCGTAATTGTCCTAGTAGTTTATTATGGACATGAAGGCGGTGTTCAAGAAAAAAATGCTATTTTAAACTATGTTACCAAGCTTCGTCAGCAGGATTTTAATGTATTACAATATGGGTTTATCAACCAAAAGAATTCACCGCCATTTATTGTTGCTATTGAGAAAAAATAACGACCGTGAGAAGGCCCCTAACTCAATAACATGTTAATAATCCACCAACTAATAACGATTCAAAAGCACCGATTGCTGCCTTGAATCGTTATCAACCAAATAAGCGGTGATACATTTTCGTATTCCAATGAAAAAATTTTGCCTTTCTTCCACTTGCTTGTAATAAAACGTTTGTCATCTCTTTTCCGCCATCAAGTTTTTTTACCTTGGGGTCTGCTAAATATAATCCTACTAACCCACGATGGACAAGTTGATGAAATTCACAATCGACTAAAGACTGGACATGTTTTTCCGTTTGTTCAATAAAATAAACAAAGCGCTCGATCATTTTTCCCCGAGTTGGATAATAGCTGCAAAAATTAAGATCTCCTTCCCACTCATCTTCTAACTGATCAATATAGTAATCCAGCAGAATATGTAATGCCTGCATATTGGGAAAATAGCTGCTATAAATCTGATCGGTGAGTTTCGATGTTATTCTCCCCCCAAGTGTATAGGAAACGAGGCAGAAAATGCCTAATGTTGAACCAGCGGCTGCCGCAAATTCATACCAACTTAAGAATTCAAGATTATTCGTTTTATACCAGGTAACTAAGCGCGGGATCCGTTCATCGTAAGCGACATGTTTATGAACCTGAAGATCACCATACAATTGTTCTAGTCCGAGCACTTTATCTTGGATCATCGTATAATCATCCAACTGGTCTACAATTTGCTGACACGTGCGAACAAGATCAGCCAAATATTCTCCATCTTCCTGATCTCCCCGTAATTCATAATAATTTTTAACCGAATTCTCTGGTGTCAACGCATCAATCATGGACTGATGCAGCAAGCGAAAATCAGCCGGGTCCATTGATGTGCTACGGTCACACAAATTATCCAGATAATCACTAATCGTCTGGTATGCTACGATAAAACGAATTGCTTGTTCCCATTTATCGCCTGCTAACAAAGCATAAACTGCCCCTCCCTGACAATGAAACCGTTTGGAGGCAATACTAGCTAATGCTTGTGTACGCAATTCCTTATTTGGTATTTGTTCAGCACGTTTTTTCCAATAAACTAATTCCTGCTTCACCGCTGGAAATATTTTACGATATACAGCCGTCATTAATGTCACTGCGGTATGTGGTACATGTTTTCCCAAACCTTTTTTCCTCCGTTCCGAAAAGCCCAGACACCATTCATTTAGAAAAATTTGTTATACTACCTATATCATCATATTTTTTACAAAGGTTCAACTTTGGGGGTTTTAACATGATTAGCCATTATAAAGATAGTAAACCAAAAATCGACCAATCTGTATTCATCGCAAAAGATGCTTCTATCATCGGTGATGTCACGATTGGCGAGCAATCAAATGTTTGGTTCAATACTGTTATTCGGGGGGATGTTGCTCCGACACATATTGGCAAACGAGTAAGTATTCAAGACCTATCCATGATCCACCAAAGTCCAGGTAACCCTGCCATTGTTGAGGATGACGTAACAGTTGGTCACCAGGTTACACTTCATGGTGCAGTCATTCGAAAAAATGCCCTAATTGGTATGGGTTCAATTATATTGGACGGAGCAGAAGTTGGAGAAAGTGCTTTTATTGGTGCTGGAAGTCTAATCCCTCCAGGTAAAAAAATTCCGCCGCATTCCTTAGCATTAGGCAGACCGGCCAAAGTGGTCCGAAACCTGACGGAAGAAGATTATGCAGAAATGGACCGGGTCCGTAAATCTTATGTAGAAAAAGGACAATACTATAAACTACATACAGATTTAGGTATTGATTTTTAGAGGTTGTTCAAAAATTCACCAAATGATAAGCGGCGAATCTCTTCGTTGGCGGCAAAAGAACTTCTACTAGACCTGCCCACGTCAATAGCCAACGCAGAGGTCAGCACGTCCTGTGCAAGTGCGGTCCTCATGTAGATTTTGCCTACATTCCGGTCCTCAAGACTACACCGCCTCGACCTTCGTCGCACAGGACAAGGAAGGCTACGACAGCGATACATCGCACGAAGAAAAAGTGTATTTCTTTTTCGAGGACGTGCTAGTGTCAACGTTGGCTATTGACGTGACGAACTTAGTCGACCTTGCTTCTAATTTGGCGACTTTTTGAACACGCATTTTTAGGTTTAATATACGTAAAAAAGTGCCGATATAAATGGTATGACAGTTAAATATTATAGGAGTGTACACAAAAATGCACATCACACTATTCTTCATCTCCTGTTTAATTGCAATCTATTTTATATTTTTAGGTGAAAAAGTTTCAAAAAAATGGGTCAGTCGTTCATTTAAATTATATGCAATTCTTTTTACAATTTCCGCGATTCTAATCGGTTCTACCTATATAAATGAACATAAAACAGCATTTATTGCTGCTACAAAAGAACTTTTGCCAATTTCTGATGACTTAAAACTAGTTGAACCTGCAGAAGCCATGGTCTCGCAGCGCACGATAAAAGATTCTGTTCGGTTACAAGCACCATTAATTGGCCAACTGCCTGAGTTACCACGCGGTTGTGAGGTAACAACCCTTGCTATGCTACTTGGCTACCATAATATTGATGTGGACAAAATGGAATTAGCAAAACAAGTAAAACAGGATCCAACACCTTATAAAAAAACAGACAAAGGTATTCATTTCGGTAATCCGAATAATGGTTTTGTTGGTGATATGTATTCCTTTGCGACACCTGGATATGGAGTGTATCACAAACCAATTACAGAACTTGCTGGACAGTATGCAGGTGAACGCGTTCTTGATTTTACGGGGCAAGATTTCGCGGAGATTATCAATCAATTGAATCAGGATCGTCCAGTATGGGTGATTATAAATGCTACATATGACAAACTACCTAAAAAGCAGTTTACTACATGGCAAACCCCTGATGGTCTAATTGATATTACAATGAAAGAGCACTCTGTATTAATAACGGGCTATGATCAAGACTATATTTATTTTAATGATCCATTAAAACGAGATAAAAAAGCACCTATTGAGGAATTTAAAGCTGCATGGGTCCAAATGGGAAAACAGGCAATAACGGTATTATAACCGTCATTGCCTGTTTTTTTTTGAATTTTATTTCGCTGTAACTGGATCAACTGCAAAATCTGGTTTACTCAATTCGGCAATATCAAATTTATTTTCTACAAAAATTTGATGCCAAAGCATGAACATTAACACGGTCCAAATCTTCCGGCTATAGTCACCTTTTCCTTGACAATGCGCTTCAAGCAGTTCAAGAATAAATGATTTATGCAGCAAGTGATCTGTCTGGCTTTCATTGATTAACTGTTTCGCCCAGCCATTCAACTCATTCTTCAGCCAATGGCGAATTGGCACAGGAAATCCGAGTTTTTTACGATCGAGCACGTGATCCGGAATGATTCCACGTGATGCTTCACGTAAGATACTCTTTGTTGTTCCATTCGCTATTTTTAAGTTGACCGGTATTTCGTTAGCAACACGGAATACTTCTTTGTCCAAGAATGGCACACGCAACTCAAGTGAATTCGCCATTGTTGTCCGGTCCGCTTTTAGCAAGATATCCCCACGCATCCAGGTATGAATATCAACGTACTGCATTTGATTAACCAATGGATAATCGGCAACATTATCAAATAACTTGCCAGTGATCTCGCGATAAGACAAATTTTCATTATAATGCTTTAAAATTTGCTGTTTTTCTTCATCTTCAAACATTTTCGCATTGCCAATATAACGCTCGCGAAGTGGTGTTGTCCCGCGCTCTAGAAAACTTTTCCCTTTTACACCTTCAGGCAGCACGTCTGCAACCCTTGCTAATAGATTCCTGGCAGGTTTTGGAATGGAGTGAAACATTTTTAATGACTCTGGTTCACGGTAAATATTATAACCGCCGAACAATTCATCCGATCCTTCGCCAGATAATACAACCGTTACATGCTTCCGAGCTTCCCTAGCAACAAAATACAATGGAACGCACGCTGGATCTGCCAGTGGATCATCCATATGCCACATAATTTTCGGCAGCTTTTCCACGTATTCTTCCGGTGAAATGATATACGAGATGTTTTCCACATTTAGTTTATCAGCCGTTTCTTTGGCAACATCAACTTCAGAAAAACCCTCCCGTTCAAAACCTACAGAAAATGTTTTAATGTTTGGATTGAACTCTCTGGCCATCGCAACGATTAACGTAGAGTCGATACCACCTGATAAAAATGATCCAACTGGTACATCGCTTCGCATATGAACATTTACCGAATCATACATCACGTCCTGAATACGCTTGATCCAATCTTGTTTGTCCATTAAAACAGGGTTAAATGTCGCATGCCAATAACGGGTAAAGGAGATTGCTTGACCAGGCTTTTTCACAAAATAATGACCTGGCTCCACTTTCTTAATTTCCGTTGTCATCGTCAATGGCTCCGGCACAAATTGGAAGCTTAAATAGTGCTGTAATGCTTCATCACTTACGTCTTCATTTTCCATCATTAACGTAATACTTTTTTTCTCTGAAGCAAAAATAGTGCCCTCTTCTGTTTCCCGATAAAATAATGGCTTAATACCGAATGGATCACGCACGCCATAAAATGTTTCATTTTCCTTATCCCATACTAAAATGGAAAACATTCCACGTAGATAACTGAATGCCTGTTCTTTATGTTTGGCAAATAACGCGGCAATTACTTCGGTATCTGATTCCGTTGCGAACTGATACCCTTCCTTGATTAAATCCTCACGTAGTTCTACATAATTATAAATTTCCCCATTAAAAATAAGCCATATTTTTTCATCATTATAGCTCAATGGCTGCTGGCCGCTTTCTATATCAATAATACTTAAACGTCTAAATCCAAATGACACATATTCATCATGAAAATAACCTTCATCATCTGGCCCTCTGTGGGTGATGATATTGTTTTGTTGTTCAAATAAATGGATTGCTTCTTCATTTGGCATACTCGGATGATTGCGGATCATCCCAATAAATCCACACATGGCTCTAGCCTCACTCTCAAGATTCGTAATTATACCTTTTAGAGTATATCATAAATGGTTTTTTATTTCGATATGGAAAGAATCTTGCTGAACCGTTTTATTTCCGGATGATCCTATACGAAAAACAAAAATCACGCCTTCCATTAATAGAAGACGTGATTTTCATTTTAAAAACAATCTATTTTATTTCTCCGCTAATGCCTTCAATTCCTCTACCTTATCTGTTTTCTCCCATGGAAATAAGACATCTGTTCTGCCAAAATGTCCGTATGCAGCGGTATTTTTAAAGATTGGCCGTTGCAAATCAAGCATACGAATAATGCCTGCCGGACGTAAATCAAACAACTCTCGGACTGCCGCAACAAGTTTTTCTTCCGTAACTGTTCCAGTACCGAATGTGTCAATCGCAATGGATACCGGTTCAGCAACGCCAATTGCATAGGCAAGCTGTACTTCACACGTTTTAGCAAGTCCTGCAGCTACAATATTCTTCGCTACATAACGAGCGGCATATGCTGCTGAGCGGTCCACCTTAGTCGAGTCTTTTCCACTGAATGCCCCTCCGCCATGACGGGCATAACCACCATACGTATCAACAATTATTTTTCTTCCTGTTAGTCCAGCATCCCCTTGTGGTCCACCAATAACGAAGCGGCCGGTTGGATTGATGAAATATTTTGTTGTTTCATCTAGTAAATTTGCTGGTACAACCGGATGAATAACATGCTCAATTAAATCTTTTTCAATTTGCTCGGTTGAAATGTCCTGGTGATGTTGTGTGGAAATGACAATTGTATCTACTTTAACAGGATTATCATTTTCATCATACTCTACCGTTACCTGTGTTTTTCCATCCGGACGTAAATAAGGTAGAATCTCATCTTTTCTTGCATCAGCCAGCCGTTTTGCCAATTTGTGAGCAAGTGATATTGGTAGCGGCATTAATTCTTCCGTTTCATCACAAGCAAAGCCAAACATTAACCCCTGATCACCTGCACCGATCGCAGCAATTTCTTCATCAGACATTTTTCCTTGGCGTGCTTCCAATGCATTGTCTACTCCACCAGCAATATCTGCTGATTGTTCATCAATTGCTGTAAGGACTGCACATGTTTCAGCATCGAAACCAAACTTAGCTCTTGTGTAGCCGATATCCTTAATGGTTTGCCTTACAATTGCTGGAATATCTACATACGTACTTGTTGAAATTTCCCCTGATACTAATACTAAACCAGTTGTCACCGTTGTCTCACAAGCTACTCGTGCATTCGGATCTTTTGATAAGATTTCATCCAAAATAGCATCTGAAATCTGGTCACAAATTTTATCCGGATGTCCCTCTGTTACCGATTCAGATGTAAATAAACGACGATTTGCAGCCATTGGCCTAAATCTCTCCCTTTTATATCGTGGTACGGAACTCTGTATTTATCAATTATATAAACTCCCTTTAAAACAAAAAAAGCCTTTCCTACTTGCATGAGGAAAGGAGTTGTGGCCTTTCGCTCTTATTGTTCAAGGAAAATCCTTGCATCAGATTAGCACCTTTTCACAAATGTGATGGTTGCTGGGTTTCATCGGGTCTGTCCCTCCACCAACTCTGAATAAGAGAGTGTCCGTTCACAATTTATCGTACCGAAATCGTTATGATGTGTCAACTTTTTCAAATGTAAAAAGTATAAAACTTGAGGCGCTATTATGCTTACAGCAAATGTTTTTCGGTGGGTTGAGTAATCGGAGACCCAGAGTAAGCCGTGTCCAGCTCCAGCGCCCAGCAACTATCAAACTTCACACTCCTCTCCTCGAAAAAGTTAATTCGCTTTTTCTTCGTGTGTTGTTACTTCAGGGGGTTATTCAATGCACTACGATAAGTCAACATCGGCTCGTACCTCACCGTGTTTCCTTTATCTCATTGCGGAGTGCTCCAGTTTGTACGTTGCTAAGCGGGCGCTTGCGCTTTTCTTCAAAGGCCAGCACAACATTTTAAATAAAATAATACATTAGTATGGACTAATTAAATAAATGTGTTATACTAATAAACAGATTTAAAAGAAAACCGTTTCATGTCTTTATAAAAAATCCATCAAAAAGGAAGGTATCATATATGAAATCGATGGAACGATCAACAGTATCGGATGAACTTTTAGCACAAGGGAATATCCAGCACAATTTATCGGTACCTCAGCTAGTTGAAAAAATCTTAGCAAGGAACGAAGGAGTATTGACAGCAACAGGTGCGATTCAAGCAACAACAGGAAAATATACCGGACGTTCACCTAAAGATAAGTTTATCGTGAAAGATGACATTTGTGAACAGTTTATTGATTGGGGACTTGTAAACCAAGCAATCGATGAAGATAAATTTAACCAGCTATACGAGAAAGTCATAGCTTATTTAAAAGATAAAAACGAATTGTATTCCTTTAAAGGATTTGCCGGTGCTGATAAAAAGCACCGTCTGCCAATTCAAGTAATTAATGAGTATGCATGGCATAACTTATTTGCTAGACAATTATTCATTACACCAACTGAAGAAGAGTTGAAAACGCATCACGCTGAATTCACGGTAGTTTCTGCTCCTACGTATAAAGCAGACCCAGCAATTGATGGAACAAATTCAGAGACGTTTATTCTTGTATCTTTCAAGCGACGGGTGATTTTAATCGGCGGAACAGAATATGCTGGGGAAATTAAAAAATCAATTTTCTCTGTAATGAACTATTTATTACCGCAAAAAAATGTACTTTCCATGCATTGTTCCGCGAATGTTGGCCAAGAAGGAGATGTCGCCTTGTTCTTTGGATTATCCGGAACAGGTAAAACGACACTCTCGGCTGACCCTTATCGTCGTTTAATTGGGGACGATGAACACGGCTGGAGTCCTAATGGTGTGTTTAATATTGAGGGCGGTTGTTATGCGAAATGCATCAATTTGTCCAAAGAAAAAGAACCACAAATTTTCAACGCGATACGTTTTGGCTCTGTCCTGGAAAATGTCATCATTGACGAGGAATCTAGACTGCCGGATTATGACAACACTGTACTGACGGAAAATACCCGGGCAGCATATTCACTGGAAAACATCGATAATATTGTAACACCTAGTGTCGCTGGTCACCCAAACACGATTATCTTTTTAACTGCTGATGCATCTGGCACATTACCGCCAATCAGTAAGTTAACAAAAGAACAGGCGATGTACCATTTCTTAAGTGGATACACAAGTAAACTCGCCGGGACAGAACGTGGGGTCACAGAGCCACAAGCAACATTTTCAGCGTGCTTTGGCTCACCATTTCTACCGTTAGCACCGTCCACTTATGCGGAAATGCTTGGTGAAAAGATTGATCAGTTCTATTCTAATGTTTTCTTAGTAAATACAGGCTGGACTGGTGGTTCATACGGTGTTGGGAATCGCATGAAACTTTCGTATACAAGGGCAATGATTCATTCTGCCTTGGAAGGTGAATTAAATACCGTTGAAACAGTAAAAGATGACATTTTCGGATTAGAAATGCCAATGCATGTTCCCGGTGTACCTGATAAGGTATTAATACCGAGAAACACTTGGAATGACAAAACAGCCTATGATGAAGCAGCAAAAGCACTGGCAACTAAGTTTCATGAGAACTTCAAGAAATTCACACAAGCAAGTGAAGATATTGTGCAAGCAGGCCCAATTTACAAGCCTGAATAAAATAACATTTGTTTACTCATCCTTAATGGATATGTAATAGTTTCAAGAACAAGCAGTGGCATTGGTTAGTTGCCACAGCTTGTTGTAAAACTGAAAAGCGAACTAGTCAGCAACATTCTGACAACCGATCTCCATATGGAGGTCGGTTTTTTTAAGGTAAAGAATATAAAACTTCATCTGCTTGTTCTCGTGCAAGACAAGTCACGTCAAGCTCCAGGTAAATGCTATTACATTTTTATCCCCTTTTAGTCAAATATTCCCTAGGCGTTCACACATTTTCTACAAAAACATACACTATGTTGAAATACCCATTTGAAACGGAAAGGAACGATTTGCATGAGAAAATTAACGTATTTTATGCTCTTTTCCAGTATAATGCTCATTTTCCTAGCAGCTTGTGGTTCTAATCAAAAAGCTGAAAACACATCTATTAAACTTGCTGAAGTGACCCGGTCAATATTTTATACACCACAATATGTTGCCATCGAAAAAGGTTTTTTTGAAGAAGAGGGATTAGATGTGGAACTCCAAACAACCTGGGGTGGTGATAAAACGATGACAGCTCTGTTATCAGATGGTGTAGACGTGGCCCTTGTGGGTTCTGAAACATCAATGTATGTCTACGGCCAGGATTCAAAAGACTATGCTGTTAATTTTGCCCAGTTAACGCAAACAGATGGTACTTTTTTAGTTGCGAAAGAATCACACCCTGATTTCACTTGGGATGAACTAAAAGATAGTACATTTTTAGGTCAGCGTAAAGGTGGGATGCCGCAAATGGTTGGTGAATTCGTACTTAAGCAACATAATATTGATCCACATGCAGACTTAAACTTATTACAAAATATAGAGTTTGCCAATATTCCAGGTTCATTTGTGTCTGGCGACGCAGAATACGTTCAATTATTTGAACCGACTGCAAGTATTTTTGAAAAAGAGGGAAAAGGTCATATCATTGCATCTTTTGGTGAAGAATCCGGCCATGTACCATATACCGTATTTATGGCAAAAGAAAGCTTTATTAGTGAGAACGAAAACGACATCAAGAATTTCACGAAAGCGGTATACAAAGCACAACAATGGGTACAGGACAACGATGCTGAAGCTATCGCAAAGGTGATTCAACCATATTTTGAGGATACAGATATAGAAATGCTCGCTTCATCGATTGAACGCTATAAAAGTCAAGGTTCATTTGCTACTGATCCTATTTTAGATCAAGAAGAATGGAGTAATCTAGAGGCGATTATGAAAGAAGCTGGAGAACTGCCAGAGGAAGTATCCTATGAAGATCTGGTAAATACAAAAATTGCTGAGAAAGTTATAGGTAAGTAGGAGGGAAGGTTCATGTCATTTCTTACCTTAGAACATGTATCACACCATTATTTTTCTAAAAAGGGTTATACGAAAGCGTTAGATGATATTTCTTTTTCAGTCCGTGATGGTGAATTTGTTGCCTTGCTTGGTCCAAGTGGCTGCGGCAAGTCAACGATTCTTTCTATTATTGCTGGCATAATGAAGCAAACTGCTGGTGATGTTTTACTAGAGGGAAAATCTTTACGTGAATCGAAGCTAGCAATTGGCTATATGCTGCAACAGGATTATTTGTTTCCATGGAAAACCATTATAGATAATGTTTTAATTGGACCGAAAATCGGACGCAAAAATATAAATGATTCAAAGGAAGAAGCTTTACAACTACTAAAAGAAGTAGATTTACCAGCTGTTGCGAATGCTTATCCAGATTCATTGTCAGGTGGAATGCGTCAACGTGTTGCCTTAGTGCGTACATTGATCACGAATCCAAAGATCTTGTTGTTGGATGAACCATTTTCGGCCCTTGATTATCAAACGAAACTTAAACTGGAAGACTTAGTTTCCAAACTTTTACGATCCTATCATAAAACAGCAATTTTGGTAACGCACGATATTGGGGAAGCTATTTCCATGAGCGATCGTATTCTTTTAATGGATGCTAATCCTGGTTCAATTGCTAAAGTGTTTGAGGTTCCAATTGAATTACGTAATGAAACACCATTTTTAGTCCGCAGACACCCAAAGTATCAGCTGTTATTTGATAAGATTTGGGATGCGCTAAATGATAATGATTCAACTTCTAACAAAAAGGTGGTGCCTGATACTGATGGAACAGAAACCTGATCAACACCTTTTTGAAAACTATAAGAATCAATTAAAGCGCGAAAAAAAGATTGTCTTTTCATGGCAAATTATAATTTTAATTAGTTTCTTTGCGATATGGGAAATTGCCAGCAGATTATATTGGATTGATCCATTACTGTTTAGTTCCCCATCCAAAGTTGTGAACCAATTAATCGATAAATTTTCCGATGGTTCGATAATCTCCCATGTGCAAGTAACATTGGTTGAAACAGTGCTTGGATTTATTATCGGAACTTTACTTGGTATCTTGATAGCTACCATCTTATGGACCTCGCGCAGACTATCTAAAATTATGGATCCTTATTTGGTAATCGGAAACGCAATGCCAAAGGTTGCACTTGGACCAATCATTATTGTTGCACTCGGTCCCGGCTATATTTCGATCATTGCGATGGGCGCAATAATCTCCGTCGTCATTACGACACTTGTTGTTTACTCTGGATTTAGGGAAGTTGATCCGAACTATGAGAAAGTGTTAAAAAGCTTCGGAGCTACCCGTTGGCAATGTTTTAAAGAGGCTATATTCCCAGCTACACTACCAACCATGATCTCCACCCTAAAAGTTAACGTCGGGCTTTCTTGGGTTGGTGTTATTGTAGGTGAGTTTCTCGTTTCGAAAGAAGGTTTAGGTTATTTAATCGTCTATGGGTTCCAAGTTTTTGATTTCACTTTGGTTATGTCCAGTTTGATTCTAATTGCAATTGTTGCAGGTATCATGTACAAAATTGTTGAAAAAATAGAAAGCTGGCTAATCAAGCATACAGGTTAAAAACAGGAAAAGATCACAACTGATCGCATAGAAATTAGCAATAAAAATAGCAGAAGCATTCGCTTCTGCTATTTTTATTGCAATTAGGATTTTAGTAATACTTGGGAATTTAACTTACAGTACTAGAAAAAAGCATTAGCATTTTTCCTTATATACCCCATACAATGTGTTAAGACACCATCTTTCATGATGAAGCTAAACAGATCATTATGCTTTACATCTTTTGGAATAGCATTCAACAGTACAGGACCATCCGTTTCGTAATACGTATTCTGCAATGTTAGTTCGTCAATCTTTGCAAAATACACATTTTTAATGATATTCCCACCTTTTCCAGCAACAAAGTATTGACCAATATAACGAATAGATTTTACTGTTCCACCAGTTTCCTCCATTACTTCCCGTATTGCTGCTTGATCTGCCGATTCGCCTTTCTCTACTTTACCACCCGGAAATTCTAGTCCCCTGTCTTTGTGCTTTGTTAATAACCAATCATCTTTGAATTTACAAATCACCCAAACATGCTTAGGGGCTTTCGAAAAAGGATGATTAGCAAAAGAAAGCTTAACCTCGTTATTGTAATAATCTCTAAATGTATTCATTCGTTCAACTGCCTTCATTTCATCAAAAATTAGTAAGCATAATCGATATTCGTGATCTTCCAGTCATCGTTACTATACGTGAATATCAATTCAATTGTGTAGTTACCATGTAAATCGGAACTGTTATGTTGTACAACCTTTGCTTGATTCTGTTCTAATTGTATCACACGAAAGTCATTATTTTCATTAAACCAAGCTGGTGTTTCGGTTGGAACAATATATAATCCATCTGCTTGTTCATCATAATAGGCGTCAATGTATTTTTTTGCAACCTCTTTGGAAGCAACTTGCTGAAAGGCTTTACCCAATTCTTCCTTGGTTTGATAGTTTTTTACTTTGTAGCAATTGTCTGTTTCCTGAACAAGTAATGCCATGAACTTTTTCGTCTTGTTGATGATTTTTTTATCAGATAACGTATTATCAGCAGTTTCCGTTTGTTTGTTTAGTTTTTTAGAATGTACCTTTACTACTGTTGTAACTGAACCCACATGATTCTCAGCAATATTATAATTCGTTGCAGAAGCAGTTTGTATGCCAGCTGTCTGGATAATAAATAATAAAGATAATATGATAGCAGTTGTGCCAATCCTTTTTATAAGTTTCATACATGCTCCCCCTCCAAGTTGTATGTATATGTTAACTACAATACACTATTCCTTTTTTTATGAAGGGATAAACATTTATTTCCATTGACAGTGCAAGAAATAGGGAATTTGACATATTTAAATCAAATCCCCTGATACACTACAATTGTCTATCCGATAGTACTCCCATGTTTTCAATATGTGTTCGGGTTTCATCATCACCAAGTTCATATATCATTTGAAATGCCTCGGTCATACCATTATCATAATCATCATTCGATTCATCATTGTGGTATGGCATAATCGGTACATGGGCACGAAAAAAAGCACGAAAATCCGCATCATCCATGTCATTCATTTTATGCCGCAATGCACTTGCTTCGTCTTCTGTTGCATAGATAACGAGTTCTTCATTATTGTGATATTTCATTTGGGATATTTCCCTGCTTCCCATATTTATATAAAATTTCTTCTTTTCTTTTTCCATATCCACACCTCCTGTTCTTAATGTGGCTAAAAAAACAAGAATCATGTATGAAACAGAAGCAGTAGATTTCGTTTTCAGCGGTTGAATTTACACTGACAAAAAAGTTAAATTAAGACCAAAAAGCCCATCAATACCTGTCATTGATGGGCGGATAAACTTTATTGGATTGCGGAAGATGGTTGTGTTCGATTAGCAAAAATACAACGGCCTTTTCCATGGGGAATACACATTGGTGTTCCAAACATCGG
Organism: Virgibacillus sp. FSP13; assembly: GCF_054048505.1. NCBI lineage: Bacteria > Bacillati > Bacillota > Bacilli > Caryophanales > Bacillaceae > Virgibacillus > Virgibacillus sp. FSP13. The sequence continues at coordinate 19,875 of NZ_JBSVKG010000010.1, forward strand.
ATCAAAGGTTACGTCACATTTCATTTGAAATACTTCATGTACTAAGTTACATGTGACAATTTCTTCTGGCTTTCCTTGAGCAAAAACCTTTTTATCTTTAATTGCAACAATATGATGTGCGTAACGACAAGCGAGATTTAAATCATGTAATACCATGACAACGGTACGCCCATCTTTTTCGTTTAGTTCAAATAATAAATCAAGTACATCAATTTGATGTGTCATATCTAGGTAAGTTGTCGGTTCATCGAGTAGAATGGTGTCTGTTTGTTGTGCCAATGTCATTGCAATCCAGGCTCGTTGGCGCTGTCCACCAGACAATGAATCAACTGAACGGTCTTTTAATTCAAGCATATTTGTAGCCTCAAGCGCGTGATTAACAGCTTTTTCATCGTCCTTTGACCAGGATTTTAGAAAGCCTCGGTATGGATGTCTACCTTGTTTAACAAGTTCCATTACTGTTAGTCCCTCTGGTGTAACAGGACTTTGTGGTAGGATTGCCAATTTTTTTGCTACTTCTTTTGTACCCATTTTGGCGATATCCGAGCCATCAAGCACGACATCTCCACCTTTTGGCTTGAGTAATCTGGCCAAAGATCGAAGCAATGTTGATTTTCCGCAACCATTTCCACCAATAAATACGGTGATTTCACCTTTAGGAATTGTTATATTTAAATCATCAATAATGATATCTTCACCATATCCGAGTGTTAGATCATTCGCTGTTAACGTTTGCATCGGAATCTCTCCCCACATCCTACATGAAAAAAACCTACAAATTTATGTATGGTCTCTTTTCAATAAGTATTGTATCTCTAGTTTATTTGCTTTTGGATGATTAGTCAATGATTTTGAGAATCTTTATCAATTAGTTTTTAAAAATTCTGTAACTGGAAACATCAGCCGGGCTCAAGAACATCGGCGCAAGAGCAGTATTTTATTATTGATTTTTACCAATTAATTGCTTAACCATTTTACCAATTCGGTTCGAACCAGTTTATTGGAGGCATTTCTTGGTAGATGGTCAACAAAATGGATCTGCTTCGGTAATTTGTATTTAGCTAATCGAGTTTTTGCATAGTTGATGATTTCTTCTTCTGTCACTTTTTCATCTTGCGCAACGATAAATGCAACAGGTACTTGTCCCCATGTATCATCATCACCGCCAACAACACCAACCTCATTGATTTGATCCATTCCGGACAGAACGCTCTCCACTTCGGTTGGGTAAATATTTTCGCCACCAGAAATAATTAAATCTTTACGTCGATCAACGACATATAAGAAACCTTCCTTATCCACATATCCTAAGTCACCAGTAGCCAACCAACCATCATGAATGGATTTTAAAGTTGCCTCTGTTTTATTAAAGTAGCCGTTCGTTACCATTGGACCTTTGACAAAAATTTCACCAACGGTATCTTCTTCTGTTTGGTCAATTTTTAATTGGGCCGGAAATAATGGCTTGCCAGCAGAACCGACTTTATCCAATGCGTCTTTTGGACTTAATGTGACGATTTGTGACGATGTTTCGGTCATACCATACGATTGAAAAACAGGAATATGACGTGCCTTTGCCTTTTCTAATAATGGTTTTGGTGCAGGACCACCGCCAAGCAACATACAGCGAAATGTATCTGGATAATGATCTTCTCCTATTAAGGTAACTAACCGCTGTAGCATCACTGTAACGACAGAGACAATCGTCACTCCCCGTTGCTTAATAGCGTCATGCACGATTATTTCATCGAATTTTTCCAGGAAATAGACAGGCATCCCATAGATGACACTTTTGATAAAAATCGATAACCCGCTCACATGAAAAATTGGCATTGCGGCAAGCCATTTATCCTTAGCGCTTAATCCCAGGTTTAAAGCTGATCCAATTGCACTCCACCAATGGTTTCCATACGTATGGATAACACCTTTTGGAAAACCCGTTGTTCCGGAAGTATAGATGATCGTAAACATATCGTCTAAATTGATTTCTGTAAGAAGCTGTACATCAATTTCCGGCAGGTTGTCTATTTCTGAAAAGGTTTTTACTGACACAGGAAAATCCATCGTTCTAGCATCTGCCTCCAGACTGTCAGATGTCAATAAAAGTGAAATCGCTGCGTCATTAATTTGATATGTCAATTCTTCTTTTGTTAAGCGCGTATTCAACATGACCGATATAGCACCAATATAGCTTAATGCATGGATTGCAATAACCATCGCTGTATTGTTTTCCGATAAAATTCCAATATGCGCTCCTTTTTTCACCCCACTATTCGCCAGCTTCTTAGCAAAGGTTTGGCTTCTTTCTTTTAATTCTAAAAAGGTAATTATATCCCCGTTCACATGCTCAATTGCTGGTTGATCCGGGGACAGAAAAGCTTGTTTGGTTAACCAGTGCGGGATAACCTCTGACATGATTCAACACCTCTATTTATCATAGAAAAACCTTTGCCAATTAGCAAAGGTTTTTCAACGTTAATTTATCCGTAGATCAAGGAAAGCGTGGGAACTGATCCCAGTCAGGCTTTCTTTTCTCCTTAAATGCATCGCGTCCTTCTTTCGCTTCATCGGTTGTATAGTAAAGAAGAGTTGCGTCACCGCCCATTTGCTGCAAGCCTGCAAGACCATCAGTTGCAGCATTAAAGGATGCTTTTAAGAAACGTAGAGCAGTTGGTGATTTTTCAAGAATTTCTTTACACCATTGCAATGTTTCTTCTTCCAATTTTTCAAGTGGTACTACTTTATTAACCATACCCATCTCATATGCTTCATCTGCATTATATTGACGGCATAGATACCAAATTTCACGTGCACGCTTTTGTCCAACCATTTCAGCAAGTAAGCCTGCACCATAACCAGCATCAAAGCTACCCACTTTAGGACCTGTTTGTCCAAAAATAGCATTGTCTGCGGCAATTGTTAAGTCACAGCAAATGTGTAAAACATGTCCGCCACCAATTGCATAACCTGAAACCATTGCAATAACCGGCTTTGGAATTGTCCGCATTAACCGCTGTAAATCGAGTACGTTCAAGCGCGGAATTTGGTCGTCCCCAACATATCCGCCATTACCGCGAACCGTTTGATCACCGCCGGAACAAAATGCTTTATCCCCAGCTCCTGCCAGAATGATCACGCCAATCGACGAATCATCACGTGCATCGGCAAACGCATCAATCATTTCGTTTACTGTTAAGGGTGTAAACGCATTATGAACGCGCGGACGATTCATGGTAACTTTAGCGATACCATTGTATTTTTCATAAACAATTTCCTTATATTCTCTTGCTTGTTCCCATTGTACTGTCATTGTTTTCCTCCTTCAGAATATGTTGCTATGTAATCGGCAACGAGTGTTGGAAAATAAACTTCAATACTATTTTACCAAAAAAATCGGATTGTTCCACGTGAATTGCATGACCAGCATTTTCAACAATTGTTAAACGGCCATTTGGTAGGCTTTTTTGCATCTTTTTATTTAATCGTAAAAATTTTTCATCTAAGTTACCAACGATGAGTAAAACAGGCATTGCTAATTGTTCAAGTGATCCCCACCAGGAGGGTTGTGCACCGGTCCCCATATACAGAAGTGATTGTGAAAGGCCTGTCTCTGATTGAGCAAGTCGTTCCGCACGAATTTCCTGCTTAAGATTCGGTGGTAAGTTTTGCTGTGTTTGGAAGAGTGGTATGTTCTCCCAAAAGTCCACAAATGCTGTGACACCCTCATTTTCTATTTTTGTTGCTAGATCTGTATCATGGTTTACCCGTTTTTCTCGTTCTGAAACATCCTCCAGCCCTGGAGATGAGCTTTCTAGGGTTAAGGATTGGACATAAGATGGGAACATCATAGCAAACGTTAATGCTGTACGTCCCCCCATCGAATAGCCAACTAGATGAACGCTTGTTAACCGTAAATGATTCAGAAACTTTTTTATATCTTGGGAACACATTTCCATGGTACGTGGGGTCTCTGTATTAGTTTTCCCATGTCCAGGTAAATCAATCGTAATCAATTCAAAAGTATCCTGCCATGCCTCAACGATTTTTCTCCACGTTTGGCTACTGCCAGTAAACCCATGCAGCATGACAACAGGCGGCCCTTCACCAGTTCGCTCATACCAGTAGGAAGCATCATCTACTGTGAAATACACATGATCAATCCTCCTGTTCAAATTTGTGTTCAAAAGGTGCATGTGAAGTTTAAGAAGAATACGGGAATTGCGAACCCCGCATCCTACCCCTCTAGGATTTCATTTTCAATGGCTTGCCAACGATCGCGGTGCCACACTGCGTTTGCTTCGCGATCTGTTTTCACTTCTATAACAGACAGTCCTTTATTGTTGTAACTTGAATCTAGTGCATGTTTTAATTCAGATTCATTTCTCACATTACTATATGTTCCGCCATACATCGTAATAGCTTGTTGAAAGTCAATATCAATTGGTGTTCCAAATAATGCTTCGAAATGTTTTTTATCATTTACTTGTGGTAAAAAGGAAAAAATCCCCCCACCATTGTTATTGATTAAAAGAATTGTAACCGCTAGATCATAATGCTTGGCAGCCAAAAGACCGTTAAGATCATGGAAAAATGACAGGTCGCCAAGCAATAATGTTATATGTTTTCCTTTAGCAGCTGCACCCAGTCCACTCGATACCATGCCGTCGATACCATTCGCCCCTCGATTAGCTAGCACGCTAACACTTTTGCTCGTAGTCATGAAAAAGGTATCTAAATCCCTAATTGCCATACTGTTTCCAACATACAAATTGCTATTATCAGGTAGGACATCCAGTAGACATCTTACAGCACTACCCTCTGTTAATGCATTTTCTCTAGAATCAGCCGTTAACTGTTTTTTGGCAATTTGATTCATTTGTAGCCATTCATTCAACCAGGAAGAATCAAAACTTATATCCTTTGCAATCCGTACAAGATCTTGGCACAGCATCATTGCATCAGCATAAATGAATTCAGTAGCGTTACCAGCTGGTTCGCGGTATCCGGCAGTTTCCTCGACAACAAATTGTTCAACGTCTTTATGTTCTTCTACATAAAATCGATATGGTTTCGCTACAGGCATCGCACCAAACCGAATAATAAAATCAGGTTTAAGTTGTTTTCGGATTCCTTTATTACGTAGGAAAGCATCATATCCTTCAATTATATGATCTTTTTGATGCTGTCCAGATCTCACTCCTGACAATGGATCCGCTAAAATCGGTAATTGTAACATGGATGCTAACTGGGTAACCGCTTCTGGAAAATCATCGTTTGTTTGTGGACCGCAAACAATTAACCCTTTTTGTCTTCGGCGCAGTTTTTCAAACAATCCATGTAACTGGTCCGGATGTACCCTCTTTGCTCCATCAAGTGTAGGATAATAGTTTTGCTCCATTTGTTTTCCCCATAAATCTTCCAATGAAAAATCCGGGATAAGTGGCTCCCGTAGTGGAAAATTCAAATGGACAGGTCCACTGTTTCCTTCCTTTGCCATGTGAACCGCACGTGCTGCTTTGCTTCGTACATAATCAAGCATTTTTGGATTGCCTTCTGGTAACGCCATTTCATTAAACCATTTCACATAGTCTCCATACAACTTAATTTGTTCAATCGCCTGAGGAGCACCAACATCACGCAGTTCATGTGGACGATCAGCAGTTAAAACGACTAAAGGCACTCTACTATAATGCCCTTCAACAATAGCAGGAAAATAATTTGCAGCAGCCGTTCCAGATGTGCATACAAGAGCTACTGGGCGTTTGTTTTGTTTTGCCATTCCTAAAGCAAAAAAGGCTGCTGATCGTTCATCAATAATGATCCACTGGTTCATTTTTGGATGTTCCGTCATTGTCATTGCAAGCGGCGTTGAACGTGAACCAGGCGAAATAACAACTTCTGTAAGTCCACTCTTAACTAGTTCATCAACAAAATTTGCAATATATCGTGTCAGTGTTTCAGTATGTTCCAATTTTTTATCCCCCTAAAACGGAAAGCATTGGTGTCAATTTAATCTGCGTTTCCTCATATTCCGCTTCTGGATCGGAGTCTTTTACAACCCCACAGCCAGCGAACAACGATGCTTCATCTCCCTGGATTAACCCCGACCGAATTGCCACAGCAAATTCGCCATTTTGGTTACTATCCAGCCACCCAACAGGTGCTCCATACCAACCTCTATCCAATTGTTCGTGTTCCCTAATAAAAGCTAAGGATTCCTCGCGGGGAACACCACCTAATGCTGGGGTTGGATGTAACTCTTTAATGATATCAAAAATACTATAGCCATCTTTAAGTGTAGCCCTAACAGGTGTGTATAAATGTTGTAAGTTTTTTAATGGATAAACAATGGGTTCATCTGGCAGTTGAATGTTTGTACAATAATCTTTGATCGCCTGCCTAATCATTTTTACAACAAAATCATGTTCATCCCTATTTTTTGAATCATGGAGCAAGGACTGGCTAATTTTCTTATCTTCATCAGCTGTTTTTCCTCTTGGTGCTGTTCCCGCTAAACACGTGGAGAGCAATTGCTGACGTTCTAATTTCACAAGTCGTTCTGGAGTTGCCCCAATAAAACAATCGTCATCATGTTCAAAAGCAAACACATAACTATTTGTTTGAGTAGCAATTAGTTTATCTAAAATGGGCGTGATTTCTGCTTCTTTCGTTAGTTTTAACCGCATTTCACGAGCAAGCACTATTTTTTGGGCTTTATTTTGCTGAATTTCATCTGTTGCTGCTGTAACGATCTGTTTCCATTGGTCTGGAGCGATTTCTTGTTTTGATTCGAGTTTTGCTTCATTTGGAAGATCTCTTGTTTCATAAAGCAACCTAGCTTCCATTCGCTTTAATTCGTTAGCAAGCTGGACAGGATGATCATCTTTGGTCACCTGTGTATTAATCGTTATATAATAACTTGTCCTATTTTTAGTTAATGTAAATTGTGGAATTCGAAATTCGCTATTCTTAAATTCTTTCCACAATGATGATTTTGCCTTTTTAGGGTCAAATGCCATACCACCCATGATAACTAATCCCGTACCTTGTGTTTGATAAGGATTATGAATGGTTGCATTTTCCACCTGCTCACTCCACTTTCTTTCCGTTTCCTGAAACCGATTATTGTCTGCTACAATAGGATAAACATTACCAATTCCGACTAAATAAAAACCATCGGCAGTACTTGACCAAAATGTACGGTCCATATTCAAGTCTTTTGCCGCTTCAAAGAATTGGAGCGGATCAATTTCTTCATTTATTTCTTTTGTAAAACTAACAAGCTGCGTTCCATCAGTCGCTTTAGCTTGAACAATTGCTTGATCCAATAACGATTCCAACAACGCTTCTTTCGTTTCAATCATCTATCTAAACCTCCGTTGCACGTACAAGTCATAAACTTCCTTCTCTATTTTATTCTCTTTTACATGGATTCTCAAGGATTGGACTATTACTTAGCTAAAAACAGAGAACATCTATTGAATAAATACTAGTTTCATTTTCTTGACGATTTTGTGACATTAAGTAATTGACACCCCCTACCGAATTGCCTAAACTTAATATGATATTGATGAAATTCAGGGGGAGCACATTTATGCATTCGACGACAATTAAGCAAGCCTTAAATGAAAAGGAAGGCTTTCAAATTTGGTGGCGCCTGTTAAGGCCACATACATTAACTGCATCATTTGTTCCTGTATTTGTTGGGACTATGCTTGCATACATTGATGGAGCAATAAACATCATTTTATTTTTAGCAATGTTAATCGCATCTATGCTTATCCAATCAGCAACAAATATGTTCAATGAATACTATGATTTTGTTCGAGGCTTGGATAACGAGGAATCTGTTGGTATAGGTGGAACAATCGTACGTGATGGAATATCAGCTAAGACAGTTTTACGGTTAGCGTTCATTTTCTTTGGGATTGCAATGTTATTAGGTCTTTATATTTGTTTTGTTTCAAGTTGGTGGATCGCGGTCATTGGTTTAGTATGTATGCTTTTTGGCTATTTATATACAGGCGGTCCTCTACCAATCGCCTATACACCACTTGGCGAATTATTCTCCGGGTTTTTAATGGGTACTGTCATAATCGGTATTAGCTATTTCATCCAAACATTGACAATAACGGGGACTGTTATTCTAGTATCCATTCCTGTTGCCATTTTTATTGGAAGTATAATGATGTCCAATAATATTCGGGATTTAGACGGAGACAAAGAAAACGGACGAAAAACAATTGCTATCTTGCTTGGCAGAAAAAATGCCATCCGTTTTTTGAGTGGCCTATTTGTTATCGCTTTTGGATTAACAGCATTTTACATTATCGATGGAATGTTACCAGTCTGGTCGATCCTTGCCTTCTTAAGTATCATAAAGGCAATTGATGTTATTAAAAAATTTCAAGGGAAGACAAAACCTCTCGAAATGTTACCGGCTATGGTAGCTACAGGTAAGACGAATACAATTTATGGATTTTTATTAGGAATCTCATTGCTATTAAGTAAGTTATTCTAATTTTTTCAGGGGGAATAATTTTATGGAATTAAAAAATACGTTAATGAATTCACTCGGAATCGAAGTCCAAACACTTGATGAGGAACTCGTCATCATGACAATGCCTGTTGATCATCGAACACATCAGCCGGCAGGTTTTTTGCACGGTGGAGCAAATGTTGCACTTGCAGAAACTGCGGCAAGTGTTGGTGCATATAACCATGTAGATCCAGAGCAATTTAGTGTGTTCGGCATGGAAATCAATGCCAATCACATAAAAAGCAAGCGTGATGGTGTTGTAACCGCAAAAGCAGTTCCACGACATATTGGAAAAACAACAATGGTTTGGGAAATCAACATTGTTGACGAGCAGGAAGAACTTATTTGTATGTCACGCTGTACGATTGGAGTTGTACCGAAAAGGAAATAAATTCTTTAGATTGAACGGAGTCATGATCGACGATAATCTTAAAGGTTGCCTCATAATTGGGACAACCTTTTTTAATGTGCTCTAATAAAAAAGAAGCAAATCACTTTTCAAACTGATAAAATCATTGTATAATCAGACTACAATAACATATCGATTCCATCTTCGGGGCAGGGTGCAATTCCCGACCGACGGTAATGAACTATATTTGTTCTAAGTCCGTGACCCGCTCGAGCCAAGTCTCAGCGGCTGATCTGGTGTAAATCCAGAACCGACAGTTACAGTCTGGATGGGAGAAGATGTCGAGCCGTTTTTCTGGTGCATATTGTTATGCGCTATTTCTTTCCTGTATATGAAACTATACCCTAAAGCCCCGATTAGGCAGGCTTTAGGGTTTTTATTTTGCACAGAAAATGGCCTATCCTTCATCACCAGATGTGAATCGATAACAGATGAAGGAGGAATTCGATGATGCAAGACACGCAATCATCAAAACTACTTAAACTTATTATTCTAGCATTATTAGGAACCATTTCACTTTTACTATTTTTCCTAAACTTCCCGGTACTACCAGGTTTTGGTTACCTGAAAATTGATTTTAGTGATGTACCAGCATTAATTGCTGCTTTAATCTTTTCACCGCTTGCTGGGGTAATTGTAGAGGCAATTAAAAATGTCCTTTACATGGCAATTGGTGGTGGTGAGCCTGTGGGGATAGCCGCAAATTTCTTAGCCGGCGTCATGTTTGTCGTTCCGGCAGCTGTTTTGTATCACAAATTCAAAGGTGTTAAAAGTATCGTATCTGGTTTAATTGCTGGCACAATAATAATGGCAATTGGGATGAGTGTTTTAAATTACCTCGTTATTTTACCAATCTATGCATTATTTATGGGCATGGAAGAGATGAATATAGAAAGTGTTAAATGGTATACAGTAGTGGCAGGAATTCTACCGTTTAATATAATAAAAGGAATCATCGTCGGAATCTTATTTGTTCCCCTCTTTGTCAAAATGCGTAGCTGGATTGAACAGAAGCAAGCTAACATTATTTAAAAACTTTAAAGCTAGCCAAATTTAGTGGCTGGCTTTTTTATTTGGGCTGTTTTTTGCGTTGTTGGCTGCTAGTGAGGAAGTATTTAATTTCGCAATTGATATAAAATGCGACGTAACTTGAAATGATGGTTGGTGCGTTTACCCGCTCCGGAAATACACTACGCTTTCCGCGGGCGGCTGTTGAGCCTCCTCGAGCTGTCGCTCTGCGGGGTCTCACCTAGGCCTTTCCTCCCGCCGGAGTCTCCGTGTATTTCCTCCACTGGTATTGCATTTACTACCATTAACTGTAGTAGTAAGTCGCATCCTACCACTTTACTAGTCCGGGTGAGTGGAGGGTGGTGACTCCTGCGGGAACAGCACGTGTCCGAAGACCCCGCAGAGTGGTTTGAAAGGGAAGGTCGACTAAAACCGTCCTTTGCGGACAACGTCGACATACCCCTCGCCGGGGCAAGGAGGCTGAGGCCGTGCCCGCGGAAAGCATCCACCCGGAGCGATCCCGGACGGCGGGATATGCACGTACTTATAGAAAAGAGCCTAGCAGTTATGTCGCAATTTATATCAACTGCGAATAAATAGGAACAAGCATAACGAAAATAAATTTATATTGTTAAAATAGCTGAAACCTTGGTGGAGTAGCATATCTCGGATTTTCCCATAAAGAAATGCAGAAGGAATATTCCATCCTTCTGCATTGCGGTTTAAAACAGATTATTCTTCATCAATATTGATAAATAATTTACCATCTGCTGTTTGACGTGTTTCGTTGCCATAGTCATCAACAACTTTCACTTCAATGACAGCACCATCTGCTTTCACATTATTAGTAGCTGTCCAGTACCCAACATAATGTCCATCAGAAGTTTCACGCATTGGCAATTCTGTTGCATTATTCCCTTGTGTATTTGTTAGTGGCATATGGATAAAGAATGTTGCATCCAATCCTGGCTCACTATCAAATTCAATTTTCACGCTTTCACCGGATTGAAGGTTTACATCATCTGTTGGTGTCACGTTTTCGATAACTGGTGCATTGTATTTTACATCAAGCGTAACTTTCTGCTTAGCCTTGTTTCCTGCTTGGTCTTTGGCAACTACTTTAATCACGTTTTCACCATTATCAAGCAAGATACGTTTTGCATACTTTCCGTCGGTAACTTTTGCCTTTTTACCGTTCACTTTAACCCAGTCAACGTTAGCATCAGCAACAGTTCCTTCAACAGTAACTGTTTCACGATTCGTTTTACTTCCATCTTTAGGGTTATCAATTGTTAACTCTGGTTTTTCTGTATCCAATGTTACGGTAACAGGATCCGATTCACCTGTTTCTTCACCATTTACCATGGATATTGCAGTAAATTGATTTTCCCCTTCTGTAAGTTCAGCTGGAATCGCAAATTTACCATCGTCCCCAACTTTAACTGTATCAACTTCTTCTCCGTTATTATTCAATTGTATAGTTGTTGTAGGAGATGCAGTTCCTTCAACAGTTATATCAGCTTCATTTGTTATAAAGTTTTCAGTTGGCGAAGTAATAGCAGGCGCACTTACTTCATAACTTACACGAGCACGTATCATATAGTTACCCTCCGCAGCAGGTGATGGTGACCACGTACCGCCAACTAACTGATAGCTTCGTTCTGCATTGGTTCCATCTTCATCCGTTGCAAGACCTGGTGTATTTGGATTAGGATGAGTTTGAATGTAAACCATATAAAAGTCTTCGTCAACGATAATGTTATGCTCACTTAAATCAACAACGGTCCACTCCCCATTACGCAATGCTTCAGCATCGATTGGGCCAGCGATTTTCTCACCTGGTTGACCGTCTTCACCAGATGCATCCCAAACTTCTACTGCGAATTCTGTGCCACCAGGATCTGGAAACTCTGTATTCCAGAAACGGAACACGCCATCCGTAACGACAGCAGAATCTTTGCCTTCAGGTAAGGACATTTTTACTGCCCAACCATTTCCAGCGTCATAAAATGCCCGAGCGTTTTCGGCAGATCCATCGTCATAGCCAATTTCTCCACCTGGATATGTGTAGAATGGCTCAAGTTCAACATCTACATCAAGATCCTCATCTTCAACTGTGATTTCAACTTCTTTACTATGATAATCACGTGCTAATACTTTAAGAGTGTAGGTACCTTCATATGCTGTTAGTGAATAATTACCCTCTTCATCCGTTTCAACTGGTGTAACATTCGCATCTTCAACAAGAAGAATAGTTGCACCTTCAATCGGATCACCTGTTTTCTCATCCGTAATTGTACCGCTAACTGTTCCCTGTGAAATTTCTTCCAATGTAAAGTCAGCTTCGGCGACACCGTCATCCTCAATTGTTACAGTTTGTTGTTTTGAGCTAAAACCATAGGCCTCTGCTTGCACTGTAAATGTTCCCGCAGGATGGGTTAAGGAATATGAGCCATCTTTCGGATCGGTATTAACAGATCGTCCACTTTCCAGAACACTTACTTGTGCACCGATTGGCAATAGTGTAGGATTGATTACATCCTCTTCCACTGGAGGATTCTCATTTTTAGGTATTTCCGGCTTAATTTTTGCTGGATTTACCTTTTCTTTTAATGCTGCTTTATCATTACTTTTAATAACACCAAGGCCATTATTTGCCTTGTTACCCTTATGAACGCCTAGGCCTAGTCCTTTTCCTTTATTTAAACCAAGTCCTAGTCCTTGCCCTTTTCCTTTATATAGCCCTAATCCTAAACCTTTACCATGGTTTTTTCCTATTGAAACCTTACTACTTTGCGGTGTATCAGATAACGCAACGTCATCAATATACCATCCTTCTCTTGTAACACTACTATCTGAAGTTACATTGAAGCCGATATAGATTCGTTGACCACTATAATCTGATAAATCAACTTCTGCACTTTCCCAGTCATCTGTTACTCCCTGTACACGTGTTAATTGTGTCCATTCTTCTTGATCTGTTGAAACAAACACATGACCGAAGTCGTAAGCTCTTCCTGATTCATACATTTCTAAATCATGCCATTGGTTAAATTGTAGATACGTATTGCCTTCTGGTAAATCAATTGGTGGCATGACAAGTGTTGCATTCATACTGCTGTCATAATCACCAGCCAAGTTCGTTGCGTAGACATTATCACCCGATGCTGCATTTTCCGGACCAGATGTTGGTTCGCCACGTTCCCAGCTATTGTTTTCACCAAAAGTTGTCCAGCCAGTAGCTTCAGCTTCAAAATCTTCTGCATATCCAACTGTAATACCTGAATTAACGGTTACCGTATATGCATCGCTTTCAACTTCATTATTTCCAAAATCACTTATAACCCATTTATAGGTAAGTGAGTCTTCCTTAATCTGATCCCCAGGGATAGCTGCCGCATATTCACCTGACTTAAAATCACCAGATGTACGCACAGCTTCAACTGTTTTCCACTCACCATTCGTGTCTTGGTACTGTAATTCCACTGATCCAACACTGATATTATCGGTGGCCTTTACAGATAAATTTAAATCCATTCCAGTATATGTTTCTGCAGGTGCAGTATGCTCAAATGCCGGTGCTTCTGTATCTTCACCTTGCTTGGTTACTTGTCCCTTTAATGTTCCAATTCCACTGTCAAGTGAAGAAACAGCATTATATGCATTAACTAACCCATAACCATATCCATTATTTGGTGTTTCTGGATATTCATTGTCTGTCAATGGTGTTGCTGTATTTAATAAAACTTCTTCCATTTCATCAATGGTAATACTTGAATCAACTTGGCGAAGCAACGCTGCTACACCTGACACTGCAGGTCCTGCCATTGATGTACCACTCTTTCCGCCATAATCACTTCCAGGGACGGATGAACGAATGCCAACTCCTGGAGCAGATATGTCTGGTTTAATTTCATCATATGGAGATGGTCCTCGTAATGAAAATCCTGCTAGTGCATCATTGCTATCCGTCGCTCCAGTCGCAAATGATTCAGGATAATTTGCTGGTGTTGCAACAGATCCTGGTCCACCTGGATTAAATAAGTCTGTATTTCCCGCTGAAAACTCTGGGAAGATTCCAGCAGACCGCCAGTTAATGACTACATCGCGGTACCACTCATCAAGGCCTGGACCACCACCCCAAGAATTATTAACAACATCTGGAGCCATATCAACTCTAGCATTTCCATCAGCATCTGTAGGAGCTAAAATCCACTCAGCAGCAGCCAATAGATCAACGTCCGAGCCACCATCTTCTGTAAAAGCCTTAACGGCAATAAACTTTGCACCTGGAGCAACCCCGATTTGGTTTGATCCATCCGGTTCACTGCCAACCATTGTGCCGGTTACGTGTGTTCCATGCCCAATATCATCATATGGTTCGGCTTCATCAACTGTTGCATCAAACCAGTTGAAATCATGATCAACTTCCCCAGTTGCTGTGTCATAACCACGATATTTTTCTTTTAGTGCTGGATGGTCCCACTGAACACCTGTATCAATGCTAGCTACAACTGTTCCTGTACCATCAATTCCCATTTCCCAAACTTGTGGGGCACCAACACGTTCAACGCTCCATTCCACATCTGACTCGGAAGTTTTAGCGTCTTTTGCTTTCGATGTTTTCGCTTCTTTCGTTGTATTAGTAAACAATTGTCGTGTTTCATTCGGTAATATTTTCTCAACCTCATTGTAAGTTGCTATTTTTTGTGCTACTTCTTTTGTTGCTGTAACGGCCATACCATTGACAATATAATACGACTTTATCTTCTCAACTTTTCCGCTTTCAGCTTCTTTTTCAAGGTAGTTGGTTACATTTCGCTGTGTCTCTAACGAAGTTGATTTTAATTCCGATACAACGGCAGAACGTTGAATAAGTTCCGTTTTTTGAGCTGTGATGTTTGCCTTACTTGCGTCCTTTTTCGCTTGTTCAGCGACCTTCTTCGTATCTGCCTTTTCTTTGAATTTTACTAAAAACGTTACTTTGTCATCCTTTTTGAATTCATCTAGCAAGCGATCACTTACTTTTACTTTTGCGGTCGTCTGGGAATCATTTAATGACTGGTGTACCTTGTCATTTGTCTCAGCACTTGCCATTCCGGGTGCAAATAATGAAAATGTCATGAGTAATGACGCGGCAATGCTGATTGCACGTCGTTGCCGTTTTTTCCTCAAATTCTTTTCCTCCTCCCGATTTTTGAAACTGTCCTTTACCATTGGTCGTCTTTGCTCTGAACGACTTTATTCACAAATCAGACTCCAGCAATCGACGACATCATGAAAAAAACATCCTTCCCCCCTTTCTCTACAGGTAATTGTGAGAGTTCTGTGATGTCCGTGGTTCATGTTAAGTGTCTTTCTAGCTGTTAAGGAAACTATAATTGATAATCCACGAAAAAGGTGTCGAATGGTGTCGTTTTAAATCAGAATTTTCCAAATTGATAGATAAGTACTGTCTCCCACATTTTAGATGCAGACAATATGCCTAGTTCTTAAAATTCGATATCTTTGTTACCAATCGTCACGAAGCTATTTTATTAAGCATGCGACTATAAAACTACTTGTTGTTTTTTTTCATCAGATATAAAAAATGCGCTGATACACCTAGAAAATAATTCCTATTTTGTTCAATAAATGAAAAAGTAGATAACAACTAGTTCCTTTTCACCTAATTCGCGTGGAAATTTGTCTTTTAAACGATGATTTAGTCGCATTATCAAACGACATAATGAAGCCAAATGACCTATCACCTCATTTCGAACAATAAAAAAGCCTTAATTCTTTTAAAAAGAACTAAGACTTGATGTTTCTTAAATTTTATTCTTCCAATGGGTTTAAGCTTTCTTCTCCTGTTAAAGAAGCAATCATTGTAACAAGCAATTCAATTTCTTCATCGATATCTTTTAGGCTTGATGTTTCAACTGGTGAATGCATGTACCGCAATGGCAATGATACAAGGGATACCGGTACACCGCGACCAGTTAATCGCATTTTATCTGCATCTGTTCCGGTCATCCTAGGTGTTAATTCATATTGCACATGCATGTTTAATTTTCTAGCAGTTTTTTCTAGCAGTTTATTGATTTTAATATTGATTGGGGCGCCTTTTGCAAGTACCGGCCCTTTTTCCAGACGGACATCCCCATGTTTATTTTTATTTACACCAGGATAGTCTGTCGCGAACGTTACATCACAGGCAATTGCCATTGTTGGTTGAAGACCTGCTGCTGCAAAATACGCACCACCCATGTTTGTTTCCTCATTAACTGTACTTGCGGCATAAACGCCAACCTGGCATCCTTTTTCAGACAACCGACGAAGAACCTCGGCAACAATAAAGGAACCTGTGCGATTATCTAAGCCTCGACCAGATATGTAGCGGTCCATAAATATTTCCGGTTCGGTTTTATAAACGGCAAGATCACCAATTTGCACGTATTTTTCGGCTTCTTCCTTGGTTTTCCAACCACAATCAATAAACAAATCCTCGAGGTCAAAATTATCTTTAAGTCCTCCATGGTGTTGTGCGTTAACCCCAATCACTCCGGTTATTGTCTTACTAAGCCCCAACACAGTAGTCTTCATGCCGACCGCTGCTTTTGGATTAATCCCTCCCATTTTGTCAAAATGTAAAAAACCGTCTTCATCAATCCGATTAATTACAAGTGCAATTTCATCACAATGCCCAGCAAGTAACACTTTAAATGGTGCATCAGGATTTAGTACGCCAATTGCATTTCCAGCGTTATCGGTTTTGATTTCATCGGCGAAATCTTCAACGTAATCAATCCACTTTCTCTGAATCTCCATTTCATTACTAGACGGTGAAGGTGTATGCAATAATTCCAATAAAAAATCCCTATTTGCTTGTTCCATATTGTTTCCTCCCAAAACTTGATTAAAATGTTAATTTTTTCTATAACAATCATAGCAAATTTTTAATAAGGAAGCACTTTTGTTTACGAATTCTTACTTATTGGGTAGACTCATAGCAGACCGTGAATGGAAGGGAGCAAGTTACAAATGAATTTAAACCAATGGTATGAAAAAGGGATGTCACCAGATACATATATTGAGTCGATGGAGAAACATAAGAATAACCTTTTACATATTTATGATCACTTTACACCACCTAAGGATGACGGTTCTACACAAGCAATTAAAGATAAAAATCTTCGTGTAATTGTTTTGACAGAGGATTGGTGTGGCGATGCAATGCTTAATATTCCCATTTTGCTTCATCTTTCTGAGCAAACAAACGTGCCTGTTCGGATGTTACTGCGCGATCAAAACTTAGATTTAATGGATCAGTATTTAACAAATGGAAAATCGCGCTCAATCCCAATTTTTATCTTTATTGACGAAGAAGGAAACGAAGTAGCTAAATGGGGACCGCGTGCCAAAAACATTCAACACTTTGTGGAGGATTCTCAAAATAATTTACCTGCTAAAGATTCAACAGATTACAAGGAAAAATTTCAGGAAATGTTACTGTTTATGACAAAATCATTCCGGGATAATACAGACTTTTGGAATGACGTTTATCAAAGCTTGAAAACAACATTAAAAAATAGTTAAATCCAAACTCACTCAACTCGAGTGAGTTTTTTCATTTTCGCGCCGTATAACTTAATAGGACCTTTGTCTATACTAATCAAGAAATACTGTTTTCTAAAAGATTGTTGTTCTTTATACAATAGATATAGAATGCGCCATAGTGAAAATTTTCTCTTGCTCTAATGATAATGAGTGCTTGAATCCGCTACGCCAGAATACTTCGCTACCAAAGGTTTTCTGGCTTAAGAGAAGTTATTGAATTAAAGTTTCATGATTTTCTTCTCACGGGAACAGAAAGACTTTTTAAGGCTTGGGGAAAATGCGAGACTCCTCGAAAATGAAATACACATTTTCTTCGTGCGGTGAATATTCAAGGATGCCTTTTCAGAGTCCTATGGGAAAGGAACAGCCTGAAGACCCCACAGGAAGCGGTTTTCTTCCGAGAAGGCTGAAGCGTTCCCCATGGAAAGCGAGTATTTTCCCCAAGCCGCGAATTACCACTCATCATGTAAAGGATGGGAGGAAGTCACACTAAAGTTATGTCGCAGTTTATCAACTACGAAATTAATAAAGCAATAAACATTACGAAAAGGGGCTTTAGGAGAAGCGTAATACTAGCTATAAATAAAAGGTTTTGTTTACTTATCTCTTTAGACATAAGGTGAAAAACATGAACATTGAAGTAATTAAACATATTTATTTTCGACTTCCGGTTATTGTTCGTTTGCTACTAACTATTTTTGTTGTCATGATTTTTTTCGGGATCATTATCCATTTTGTTGAACCAGCACAATTTCCTTCTATTTTCGATGGTGTATGGTGGGCATTTGTAACTGGGGCAACAGTTGGTTACGGTGACTATGTTCCACTAACATTTTTCGGAAAAATCATTGGCATTTTGTTAATTTTATCTGGCGGTGGCTTGTTAACCTTCTATATTACACATATATCTTCGGCAACTATTCAACATGAGCAGGAACTGTCAAAGGGAAACGTTGCTTTTAAAGCGCGCAATCACGTGATTTTTATCGGATGGAATGAACGAACAAGGCAATTGGTAAAGTTAACATCAGATCATGATCCCAATATTGAAATCGTCTTAATCGACCGCACATTGAATCACTTGCCATATAAACAATTTCCAGTACATTTTATTCATGGTGATGCAAGTGAAGATGAAACACTGGAACAAGCTAATATTAAGATGGCCGCACATATTGTTATTGCTGCAGATCATACAAAAAAAGAACGTCAGGCTGATCATAACACGATTTTGACAACGGTAGCAGTAAGAGGAAACAACAAGGATGTACCGATCATTGCGGAGATTCTCTCTAAAAGTCAAATTGAAAATGCGGCACGTGCAGGAGCATCTACGATTATTCGTTCGAACGATTTCATGAGCGTTTTACTCTATCATGAGTTGTTCAATAAGAAGGATTCCGAACCATATGAAACCATCTTGCAGCTTTTATCCAGCCAGCATTTTGAACAAATAACAATGCCAAAAGAACTAGACGGGAAAACCTTTCAAACAGGCGTTGTGTATTTTTCCGAAAAACAACACATACTGCTTGGACTAATACGCAAGCAAAAGTGGAAAATTAATCCGTCTGCTGACTTCAAACTAAAAGAGGATGATACCTTAATAACAATGTCATCCCATCAATAGTCACTACTTATTTTTGCTTGATATCGTAATTTATGTTAAAATATCTTATTGTGTAAAAGGAATCGAATAAGATATAGGAGTTGTTCAGCATGACAGACAAGTTTGAAACTGGTCAGGTTTTACAAGGAAAAGTTACAGGAATTCAACCATATGGCGCTTTCGTTGCCTTAGATGAGGAAACACAGGGCTTAGTTCATATCTCTGAAGTAACACACGGTTATGTAAAAGATATTCACGATCATTTAAAAGTTGGAGATGAAGTAAACGTTAAAGTGTTAAATGTTGATGAGGAGAATAATAAAGTATCATTATCAATCCGCGCAACAGAAGAAGCACCAAAGAAAAATACAAAGGCACCAAAAACTCAAACTGCAAAACCACAACAAGACAGTGGATCAAACGGGTTCAATACACTAAAAGACAAGTTGGAAGAATGGATTGAGCAATCTAAAGAACGTGAAGGAACGTTCAAAAAATAAAGTGTAAAAAGAGGCAGACTCAAGTTTATATTGGCATAATCGTTGTCAATTTCACTCGAGCCTGCCTCTTTTTTTACCCTTTTCACACGCACATTCTTGATTTACCAGCTTTCATTCGGTAAATTTAAAGTGAACGTATTTTTAAAGGTTGTTCAAAAAGTCACCAAATGATAAGCGGCGAATCTCTTCGTTGGCTTGTCTTTCCGGTCCTCATGTAGATTTTGCCTACACTCCGGTCCTCAAGACTACGCCGCCTCGACCTTCTTGCTTCTAATTTGGCATCTTTTTGAACACGCACTTATAGGAGGATAAAAATGACACATATTACATTTTCATATGAAAAGGCACTTTCGTTTATGGATAAATCTGAAATTAGAAACCTAGATCAATTCGTTTTGTCTGCTCACAATGCTATCCATAACCAAACAGGTGCAGGTAATGACTTTTTGGGCTGGGTTGATTTACCCGAGTCCTATGATAAAGAAGAGTTTTCACGAATTAATTCAAGTGCAGAAAAAATTCGCCAAGATTCAGATGTACTTCTTGTCATTGGAATTGGCGGATCCTACCTAGGGGCACGTGCAGCAATTGAAATGTTAAACCACTCTTTCCAAAATTTGCTCTCTGATAATATACGAAACAGCCCGCAAATTATTTTCGTTGGTCATCATATGAGTTCTACTTACATGAAGGATTTGTTTGATGTCTTGGAAGGTAAAGATGTATCCATCAATGTTATCTCAAAAAGCGGTACAACAACTGAACCAGCGATCGCCTTTCGGATATTCAGAAAATACTTAGAAGATAAATATGGAAAAGAAGAAGCGAAAAAACGTATTTACGCAACAACTGACAAAGAAAAAGGTGCATTAAAAACTTTAGCAGATGAAGAAGGCTATGCATCATTTGTGATTCCCGATGATGTCGGTGGCCGCTATTCCGTTCTAACTGCTGTTGGACTATTGCCAATTGCTGTAAGTGGTGTGTCAATCAGCGAGATGATGCAAGGTGCCAATGATGCAAGAAAAGATTTGGCTGAACCTAGCCTAGAAAATAACCCAGCATACCAGTACGCAGCAGTCCGGAACATTTTATACAATAAAGGAAAGACAATTGAGATGCTCATTAACTATGAACCACAATTACAATATTTTGCCGAATGGTGGAAACAATTATTTGGTGAAAGTGAAGGAAAAGATCAAAAAGGAATTTTCCCGTCATCTGCTAACTTCACAACTGACCTTCATTCATTGGGACAATATATTCAAGAAGGTCGACGTGATATATTTGAAACAGTTCTTTACGTCAACAAGGCAAAACATGAATTAACACTAGAAGAAGACAAACAAAACTTGGACGGCCTTAACTATTTGGCTGGCAGAACAATTAGTGATATCAATCAAAAGGCATACCAAGGTACACAATTAGCTCATACAGATGGAAATGTCCCAAACTTAACCATCGAAGTACCTGAACTAAATGCATACACGTTTGGCTATTTAGTTTACTTTTTTGAAAAAGCATGTGCCATAAGTGGATATTTATTAGGAGTCAATCCATTTAACCAGCCAGGTGTTGAAGCTTATAAGAAAAATATGTTTGCCCTATTAGGGAAAAAAGGCTTTGAAGAAGAAAAAGAAGCATTGGAAAAAAGACTTTAAAGTTTGTATTTAAAGCTATCAAGTTAGTAGCAAGCTAAAGAGTTACTTTATTTGGCGGCTTTTGAACAACTATTTAAAAAGAGATAAAAAATTTTACCAAAAAAGGGTTTATCTTTTTTAAGACCGGGTAATACTATTATTGTAAGACTTTCTCGTATTCCCCCTGTAAGCAAAGCGTATAAGCGCTTTGCTTTTTTTTATCCATTTTTACGATATAATAGTATTCAAAATGGGATTATTTGGAGGGTTATTAATGGATAATTTTGATTTGATACATAATCGTAAAAACACACGATCTGTAAAATGGGACTTGCTGGATTCTGTATTCCAATCGTCTGACGTATTGCCGATGTGGGTTGCTGATATGGATTTCAAAACACCACAAGAAGTAGTCGATGCAATTGTTAAACGAGCAGAACATGGCATCTTTGGCTACACAGTTATTGATCAGGATGTAAAACAGGCAATTGTAAACTGGGTAGGTAAACGACATAATTGGCAAATCAAACAAGACTTTCTTACGTTCAGCCCTGGTGTCGTAACAAGTTTACATATGGCTGTTCAAACAGTTACAGAGCCAAATGACAATATTTTAATTCAAACACCAGTCTACACACCATTTTATAGTGTCATTGAACAACATGATCGGAATGTAATCAAAAATCCGCTTGTACTGCAGGATAATTATTATCAGATTGATTTTGTGGACTTTGAAGAAAAATTAAAATCCGGTGTAAAGGCATTTATTCTCTGTTCCCCACACAATCCAGTTGGGCGAGTTTGGCGTGAAGAGGAGTTGCAAGAAATGGCTCGGCTTTGCCTAAAATATGACGTCACCATTATTTCCGATGAAATCCATGCTGATCTTACTTATCCAGGTTACCGCCATATTCCCATTGCTTCTCTATCAACAGACGTTTCTGAGCTGACTATTACATGCATGTCACCGTCTAAAACATTCAATTTAGCAGGGTTACAAGCATCCTATATTATTACTGAAAACAAAGAGATGCGGGAGAATTTGGCTAATCAGCTTAGTATTCAAGGTCATGGCATGCTGAATACATTAGGTAACACTGCATTAGAGGCCGCCTATACTTACGGTGAATCCTGGCTCGATGAATTAAAACAGGTGCTTCAGGAAAATCACGATTATGTTGTAGACATGTTTAACAGACATACAAGTTTAAAAATAATCCAAACGGAAGGAACATACTTACTTTGGATCGATTGTAGTTCATTGCAGTTGGATACCAACGCGCTGAAACAGTTTATGATTCAGCAAGCTAAAGTAGGGCTTAATGAAGGGATTTCCTATGGTGAAGAAGGAAAACTATTCATGCGCATGAATATTGCCTGTCCTAAAGCTATTTTAGAAGACGGAGTTAATCGAATCATTGATGCAATAAATAACAAATAAAACTTTTCGTAAAATATGTTTCTTCTAACTATACAAAACAGCTGCTTGCTCTATATATTGAGCAAGCAGCTGTTTATTCATCTTTTTGTTTTTCATTGAATTCTGTTGGATCTGTCGGTGCTTTTTCCTTGCCTGCTTTTGGATTTGTCTTTATTTCACCACATGCGATTCTGGGTCCTGAATCCCCACTTGGCTGACTTACACCATCATCTTGCTGCTTATGGATAACAATTGACGTTCCATCCTCTTTTAACAGCGACTTTTTACCATCTAAAAGTGTTGCACCAGCAATCATCAGCTCCGCATCAGCAAGACCGTCTGCATCAGCCTCAATATTTGGCATATCACCTAAGTGTGCCCCCTCAGGAGACATTAATCCATGCTCTTTTCCTTCTGGATCATAATGATTTCCTGCACTTTTAAAATCTGGACCTTTACAGCTTGGAAACTCATGAACATGAATCCCATGTAATCCTGGTGTTAATCCTTCTAACTTTAATTTCACTTTAACACCATCTGGTTGCTCTGTTAATGCAGCCGTTCCAATCAAATCACCTGACTTATTATACATATCAACAGATCGTGCCGTCTCTGCATCATCACCTTGACATGATGAAACAAATAATATGAGAAGTATAACAATAAAACGCATGTAAGCTGCTCCTTTTTGTATCCACTTTTTACTAAGTATCAACAAAAAGAACCCCTTCTATTCAATACTAAAGGGATTCGTTATTATCATTTATCGTCATTTGTATGATTTGTATGATCTGTTTGATTTGCTTGATTTGCTTGATTATACTGATGATCTACTTTACGAGCTTCTTTCTTGGAATGTTTGTAAAAAAAGTACATCACGACACAAGCTAGTATCATAAATACTAGAAATTCAAAAATAGCTGGAATATATTCTGATTTATCATCTGGAAAATAAAGAAATTCCATCATTGTCACTCACGTCCTTCTACTAGATTATAGCAAACTTTGATCATTCACTAAAGGTAAAACACCAATTATTAGCCAAGCAATTTATTTTTTGGCACAATGATGTATGAAGGAGATGGTATAAATGACAGTTCATGTTGGAGATATCGTTCGAGCCCATTATAATTCTGGTGTTTACATAGGAGAAGTACAGGAAGACAGAGGGGAACGATTTTTGGTTAAGGTGTTAGCCGTAATGAAACATCCAATGCAAGGTGATTTGCATCATCCGGGAGTTATCGATGATAATGTTTTCTTTCACGAACGAAAAGCGTTAGCACATTACGAAAAAATGAATGTTGATAAAGCAGTCATTTACCCGTATGACGATGAAATTCCTAATTATCATACGTCACTGAAAGCTTCATTAGCAACAATGAAAGAAAAACTAATCAAGAAGGATAACACCTTTAGCCAGGAAGCACTCAAGAAATTACAAGATATAGAAGAAAAATACTATCATAAAAGCTATTATAAATAAAGGCTGTTTTCGCATTGTTTGTTGTTTTCTGCCCCGCAGCCCGTATACACTTCGCTTTCCGGGGCGGCTGGAGAGCGAAGTGTATACGGGCTACTTGTGAGGAATATTGCTTAGATATCTCTTCAAAAACAACAATCATTAGAAAACACCTAAATAAAAAACAGGACGGCCTCTAACAGGGCGCCCTGTTTTATTATGTTGGAACTTTTAGGTTTCTTTTTTTCTTTTCAGGCTTTCCATAAATCTTTGTTGTAATTTTTGGTGCGTAATTAAATAACATCATCCCAATAAATGCCGATGCTACGATATAAATACCACCAAAGACTTTTATGGATCCAACTGCTACACTTGCAATAACAACGGAAAATTCACCACGTGCACACAAGGACAGTCCGGCTCTTAATGACACACGTTTGGAAAGTCCATACAGTTTTCCACCTAGCGTACCTACCAATACTTTAGCAATTACAGACCATACGATAAGTACAATTAATAAAAATGGCAATGGAACACCTTCACCTAGGTTAATAGTTGTCCCAAAGTAGACAAAAAATGTTGGAAGCATAAGGTTTTTAATTGGTGTAACAGTTCCCTCTATCCGTTCAATTTTGCCAATCTCAGCTAACATGACACCTGCCAAAAACGCCCCAAGTACTTCGGATAGCCCTAAGAAGACTGCTAACCCACCATAGGTAACAGCAATTCCAACTAGCAATACAATTTTAAAGTCTTCATCTTCAATTTTGAGCAAAAATTCCTCAAATCGCTTAAACAATGTTTTACTTAATAAAACAGCCACCAATGCAAGCCCAACTATTTTTCCTAATAGAATCATTAAGTCTAACCCAGAAAAAGTATCTCCTGAGCTTAGCGCAATCAAAATAGCTACAATAATTGGCGCAATTAAGTCTTCAAAAATTAATATTCCTAGCACATATTCCGTTTCAGCGTTTGCCATTCTTCCTTTGTCATCAAGGAGTTTAGCTGTAATAGATGAACTAGTCGCATAGGCTAAGCCGCCAATCAGAAAAGAAGAGAACCAATCCATACCAAATCCGAAAGCAATGATCATCGTTACACCTAAACTGAGCCCCACGTCTAAAAAACCAGAACTCCAGATCTTTTTGGCAATTCCACCTAACCGTTTTGTATTAAATTCCAGTCCAAGTAGAAAGAACAGTAGTACAATCGCGATTTCACTCGAAAAGTGTAATATTTCATTATCACCAAAAAAGCCTGCTAATGCTATTCCGAATAAAATATACAAAATAACATTAGGAAAGTTTGTTCTTAATCCAATAAAACCAAGTAAGAAAATTCCTAGTAAAATTATTCCTGCATCTAATAAGACCGGAAGTTCACTAAACAAACTGCATCATTCCCCACCCTTACAAAGCTCTGTTAAAGATGCTATCTGATCATCTTTTCCGACTGACATGAGTACGTCTCCTGGTTTTAATGTTGTATCAGCTTCTGGGATGGCAATTACATCCTCTCCGTGTACAATCCCTATTATCGTTGCACCGGTTTTGTTGCGGATATCTGACTCCTCAATTGTTTTAAATGCAAGGGAGGATTTTTCTTTCAACGTGATATAGTCAACGATAATCTGACTTTTAAACATGCGCATTTTCTCCACGTCAACAGGTTGATATGTTGCCCCTAATAATTGTGCAGCCAGTTCTCTCGTTTCATCCGGTGTTAAATCCATCGCAAAATCTGCTTCTTCTCCATCTGCATCCTCGAAGAAATAAAGTTCCCGTTTTCCAGTGTGATGGACAATAATAACAAGCAAATTATCCTCAGATGTCTTAAATGAGATTTTCTGCCCTATTCCAGGCAATTGTGATACAGATACATTCATCTTGTCACCTCATATTCCATTACTAATCTATTCTAGTATAGACTTTAACCGTTAATTAATGATTTGTAAATGCAATATTTTATGGTAAAAATAAAAAGCTAGAGGAATTGAATTCTCTAGCTTAAACTTATTATTCACCTAAATGTTCTTTTATAACCGATTCGACACCTTCAAGTGCATCTGCTTCATCATTACCAGTTGCGATGACCTTAATCTCGGCACCTTTTGGAATACCTAATGACATAACACCCATGATTGATTTAAGGTTAACTGTTTTACCATTATATGCAACCTCAACCTCTGATTCATACTGTCCAGCTTTATTCACCAGCAATGTTGCAGGTCGAGCATGTACTCCTGTATCTGCAGTGATTGTAAATGTTTTTTCTTGCATTGTATCTCATCCTTCCAATTGTAATAAATATTCGTATGTACTTCATTAACATACATTTTTGTTCGTCATCAACTCAAATCATTTTATAAAAAACGTGAATGAATGAACTATCTTTATTATATACAATTCCACACATTTATGAAACAAAAAAACCTACTATTAAAAAGAAATTTGTCTTTAAATTGGTGTTATGATAACGTTATTTTGTAAGAAAAAGCAAAAATGTAGGAGGTTTAAAGAATGAGTGTACATATTGGTGCTAAAAAAGGCGAAATTGCCGATAAAATTTTGTTACCCGGGGATCCACTACGGGCAAAATTTATTGCAGAAACATTTTTAGAGGATATAACGCAATACAATAATGTTCGAGGTATGTATGGTTTTACTGGGACATATAAAGGTGAAAAAGTATCTGTCCAAGGAACGGGTATGGGTGTTCCTTCAATTTCAATTTATGTAAATGAACTTATTCAAAGTTATGATGTTCAAAAATTAATTCGTGTTGGGACATGTGGTGCGATCCAGAAAGATGTTCAAGTACGCGATGTTATTTTAGCACAGGGATCAACAACCGATTCACAAATCAATCGCATGGTGTTTAATGGAATTGATTATGCGCCACTAGCAGATTTCAACTTATTGAAAGATGCATATGACGTAGGTATAGAAAAAGGGCTAAATCTACGGGTAGGAAATGTCTTTACAAGCGACACATTTTATCGTGATAATGCAAAAGAGCTTAATGAGTTATTAGCCAAATATAAGGTGTTAGCAATTGAAATGGAGACATCCGCATTATATACCCTAGCAGCAAAATTTGATCGTCAGGCATTATCCGTTTTAACAGTTTCTGATCACATTCTAACCGGCGAAGAGACGACAGCAGAAGAACGCCAAACTACTTTTAACGACATGATGGAAATTGCTTTGGATGCAGCAATTAAATAAGTGTCTGTCCCCACCGTGCTAACATGTTGGCTGGTAGGGACTGTTTCTTTTTATTGTAAACCATTTAAAAATTTAGTTGACAATAAAGCATCCTTTCCCTTATGATTATTTTATAAGGAAGGGAGAGAATACATATGAAAGGTTTACGCCCATTAGATCTAACATTTGGCGCTGTATTCGTCTGTTTAATGGCAATAGGTGCGAATATTGCAGTATGGTTTCCTATGTTAGCTGTCCCAATTGGCGGGGCGTCTGTACCGTTATCATTACAAACTTTTTTCGCAATTTTAGCAGGATTAATGCTTGGTAAAAAACTAGGAACCGTTTCAATGATCACGTATATACTTGTTGGCGTTGCTGGTGTACCGGTTTTTGCAGGAATGTCTGCTGGACCAATGGCTATAGTCAGTCCTACAGGTGGATTTATAATTTCCTTTATTTTTGTAGCATTTTTTGTTGGTTTGATCACCGATTTTAGTAAAAAGCCATCCATTCCATTATACACAACTGCGGCAATTATTGGATTGGCAGCAAATTACGGAATTGGTGTTACCTACATGTACATTGCTATGAACACTTGGCTGGAATTAGATATTTCTTATTTAGTTGCATGGACAAGCATGATTCCATTTTTAATTAAGGATGCTGCATTAGCTTGCCTTTCCGGTGTGTTTATGGTTAATTTGGCCAAACGAATTCCAGCCCGATGGATGACCGCTAAGGTTTAACAATTAATTTTAGAACAAGGATATTTCCATAGTGGAGATATCCTTGTTTATTTTCCCTGTAAGACAAGTATTTATTACCGGTCAATTTGGTTTTTCTCTTCTCCCCACCTTTGCGCCAGTATGCTTTTCGCTATTCTGTATGATACTATAATCAGCGATTTTTCTTAAACATCCCTTACAGTTTTCCATTGATAAACAACAATTACAAGGCTAATATAGGAAGGAGGTACCATCTATTAATGAGCCTTTTCACCAACTTCCCCTTATGGGCTGCATTGATCGCAATTGCTTTTGCACAAGTAATTAAGATACCGATTCATCTAATTGCTACAAAAGAATTCAAGCCAAGTTTGGCATTTAGCACTGGTGGTATGCCAAGCAGTCATTCCGCTGCAGTTGCTGCCTTAACAACTGGTATTGGGATCATGGAAAGCGTAACCTCCACAGTTTTTGCTGTTTCATGTGTTTTTAGCATTATTACGATGTTTGATGCTACAGGTGTACGTAGACAGGCTGGAGAACATGCTATTGTATTAAATCAAATGCGCAAAGACTTTCTCTATTTTGTTGAAGGCGCGAGGGATTGGAGAAAAAAAGCGGAGTATGAAAAACGCAAGGATTTAAAAGAACTTCTTGGTCATCAACCAATCGAGGTATTCTTTGGTGGATTAACTGGAATATGCATTGCATTTATCCTTTATCTTCTATAAGAAATGCGCGAGCGACGTACATTTTAAAACTGATAAAAAACAGGCATACATAATTGTATGCCTGTTTTTAAGTTAACTTTTTGTGATTTGCTCGCGAAAAACCTGTAATGCCTCATTTTCATTCCACTCAATGAGCTGTTCTTCACTTAGACTACCATCACCCATTTCGACAATGTACACCTCTACTTCTTTTTTACCCCATTTTTCATATACGTCTTCAACTGTAGGATAATACAGATCGATTTCATTACCGTTAATCGCGCCACCTTTATCCGCTACAACCCCATATCCGTAATCAGGAATAAACATAATGGTTCCAACCGGATAAACACTTAAATCAGCTGCGATGGTAGAGTACAAATCACGTTTAACCTGTACACCGGAATACGTAATCCCATATTCAGGATGACCAGGCGATTTACCTGTCGATTCAACTCCAGCTGTGTAACCTGTTGCAATAACAGTTGTACTTGGATACTGTTTCGCATTAATTGCTTCTTCTAATGTTTTTGGTCCTTCTATTTGTTCACTGGAAATATATCTTTTTGGTTCTTTTTTATAATTTAATGTTTTTTCTTTAAGTGTAACTTGTTTCCCAGTGAGAGAACTCTCTGGAGCAACTGATGCATATGGTGCATCTTTTTCAACCAATGCATGGACATCTGTTAAAGTAACGTTCGAAATACTAGTAATCGTCGTATAAAATGCAGCTAAAAACAGTAGAAACATTCCAGTTCTTCGAAAAAATTGAATTTTTTTCAATGATAACACCTCTCTGGATGTCATCATTTCCAATCTGGAAACATTTTATTCATATTATTTCATTAGAACATTTGATAGCCACTTTTACGAAGAAACTTAATAACAAATCCTGAGATAATTGTTCCGACAAAACCAGCAACTAAAATCGTTATATCAACTGGTGTTAAATTTACTATTCTTGTAAGTAATTGTGAGAACGAGTCTCCTGGTTCTTTAAAATATTGTGTAGTTGCTAAATTATCGACAATCATGATGACAATTATCGGATAAATATAGGACATTAACCATGTACGTCTTAACAACATATTTAGGATAAATGCAATCCCAAAAAATATGACGAAAAATAATAATATAGAAACAACAAACTGAATCAACGCTGTGTCCCCCTCATATGCGATCTTTTTACACAATCTCCATTCTATAATAAAACAGAATAAAAGCAAAGGCAGCAAGACTAGCCTTTGCTTATTAAAATAAATGCAGATTTTTATAAGTAACATCTGGTCGCGGGATTATATTCCTTAAACCCTAATAAAAAATATTGAATTTGCCTTTTCTCATTAATAGACTTAAACCACCTAGCTTTAATAAGTAACGATTATCGATCACTTTCTTAATGACCGTTGCTTTAAAGCCAAATAATTTGCGTTTATTCAATATAACTCCTATCGCATCGTTATGTCCAAGTGATGCGACCGTGCCAAGAATTTTTGGTTCAAAGTGTTCTAGTTCTTGCGTGCCTTGTACAAGCTTCTTTACATTATGTGCAACCGTCTGGGACGCTTGAATTGCGATTTGTGCTGTTGGTGGAAATGGACGTCCACTCTCTGGATCCATAATTAATGCACAATCTCCAAGCACAAACACATCATTGTAACCTGGTGCCCGCATATCTCCCTGTACTTCAACTTTACCCCGATTTGTCTCAAAACCAGATTTTTCAACAACCGTGTTAGCACGGACTCCGGCCGCCCAAACAGTTGTTAATGTTGGAATCTCCACTTGTTTGCCATCTTTTTCGTAAACGATGCTTTCTGGTTTACACTCTTTTAGCATTGCACCAGTTACAAACTCAACACCACGTGACTCTAGTGAGTTCATGGCATATTCAACAAGCTGTGGGTCGAATCCTGATAATACAGTTGGTGCACTTTCCACATTAATAATCCGTACCAAATTCTTATCGATGTCATATTCCTTACATAATTCTGGAATCCGGTTAGCCAGTTCTCCGATAAACTCAACACCAGTAAAACCGCCACCGCCAACAACAATGTTTAAACGTGCCTGATTTTTTTCTTTATCGTTATGATACATTGCAAAATTATACTCAACGTGTTCCCTGATCAGCCTTGCACTATTAATATTACCAATTGTGAAAGCATTTTCGACTAACCCTGGGATACCAAACGTGGCTGTTTCAAAACCAAGAGCTATAACCAGAATATCATATGTCAGTTCACCATGCCGCAACTTAACCTTTTTTTCATTGGGTTTTATCGTAACTACTGTGTCCCGAACAAAATTAATTTTATTCGTATTGACAACTTCTTTTATAGGAATGCGAGTACGGTCATGATGCAACGTACCAGCAGCATTTTCATGTAACCAAGTCGTTTGGTAATGATAGTCATTTTTATTAACAAGTGTAATAGTTGCCTCGTTAATTCCCAATGATTTTTGCAGCTTTACAGTAGTCATCATCCCACCATAACCTGCACCTAGAATCACTATATTTGGCTTTCTCATTTATTTATCACTTCCGTCTGTAAAATTTTCCGTATCCCCTATGTGACATAATTCACGTAAAAGTGCATTAGAAAAACTTGACACCTGCCAAGCATGTAATCTTTGAAATATTTTTGTCACACAATCGTAATATAACAAACCCAAACAATATCTTAGCCTTTTTCTTGGTACTTTTCAACCCTATTTATACATTTATAAAATTAAAAATTTAAGCTGTTACAGAAAATTGAATATCATGCTCCGTAAAACACATAGCATATCTCTTTATGATAAAATCAATATGTCGTAGTATAGTAACTATGGAATGGAGGAGCTTACTAATGTCAGAAAAAATATATGATGTAACAATTATTGGCGCAGGCCCGACTGGCTTATTTACCGCCTTTTACGGTGGCATGCGTGATGCAAGTGTAAAAATCATTGAAAGCTTGCCACATACTGGTGGGCAATTAACGGCCTTGTATCCAGAGAAAGATATTTACGATGTTGCAGGATTTCCTAAAATTCGTGCCCAGGAACTAGTCGATAACTTAGAAGAGCAAGCTAACCTGTTTGATCCAACCATTGTATTGGGGCAAGCTGTCGAAAAGGTAGAACGTCTGGAAGATCAGACACTTAAACTAACAACAAACAAAGAAACACATTATACAAAGACTATGATCATCACAGCCGGAAATGGTGCATTTCAGCCGCGGAGATTGAATGTAGGTGACTTTGAGAGGTTTGAAGGGGTTAACCTACACTACCATGTTAAGGATATGAACCAGTACAAAGACAAGCATGTTATGTTGCTTGGTGGCGGTGACTCTGCTGTCGACTGGGCTTTAATGCTTGAACCAATTGCTAAAAAGGTAACCCTCGTACATCGACGTGATAAATTTAGAGCTCATGAACACAGTGTTGAAAAACTAATGGCATCAACGGTTGATGTTTTAACACCTTTTACACCAAACAGTATTACAGGCAATGACACAATTGAAAAAGTAACATTACAAGAAGTAAAAGGCGATCGTGAAATTGAGTTGGATGTTGATTCCGTGTTATGTAATTACGGTTTCGTCTCTACTTTGGGTCCAATAAAAGATTGGGGCTTAGAAATAGAAAAAAATAGTATTGTTGTGAACACAAAAATGGAAACAAATATACCAGGAATCTATGCTGCAGGAGATATTGTTACATACCCCGGAAAGATCAATCTTATTGCCACTGGGTTCGGGGAAGGGCCAACAGCAATCAATAATGCTAAACAATATATTGACCCGAAAGCTAGAGTACAACCGAAGCACTCAACAAGTATGTTTTAATTTTTCTGGGACAGTCCCTATCGCTTAATATATTTGCAAAGTAAGGGCTGTCCCCCAAATATAAAGTTTGTAATTTGGTAATAAGTAATCTAGGCAAGCTCAATAGTGGGACAATTACAAAAGGCATGTCAAAATAAAAAGCCAGAACACCTCATTGGCGCCCTGACCCTCTCATTAACATTTTTCCGGAGTACCTGCTCGATCCTTCGCTTTAAATGAAGATCCACAACCACAGGAAACGATAGCATTCGGATTATCAATTGAAAATCCTCCGCCCATCATATTTTGTTTGAAATCGATTGTTGTTCCCTCAATAATCGGGATATCCTGCTTAAAGATAGTAACAGGGATACCGTCTATTTCATCAACCATATCCAATTCTTCATTTATATCATAATCAAACCCTAGCGCATAAGATAATCCGCTACAGCCGCCACCTTTTATTCCAAATCTAAGGCGAACATTTTCTTCTTCATCTTTCATCATTTCCTTTACTTGTTCAACAGCTTTATCTGTAAACGTAATAACCATACTATGTCCTCCTTCTTATCATTAATAAATTTATATCATATGTTATTTACTAGTATACAAACAGTTTCAGCATGATTCAAATTATTCATTTCATGTTAAATACACCAGTCGCTATTGTTTCTGCCCCACCAGTCATCCAAACCAAACTGTCTGAATCCCATCGAATATACAGGTCGCCACCACTTAAATGCACACAAATCACTTCATTTCTTTCCATATAACCATTTAAAATAGCAGCTACAACCGCCGCACAAGCGCCTGACCCACAGGCTTGAGTTACTCCAGATCCGCGCTCCCATACGCGAAAATTCATTTCATGATCTGACAGCACTTCAACAAACTCCGCATTAACACCCTCTGGGAAGCGCTCATCTTTCTCAATAACGGAACCCAGTTCATATAATGGCGCCTCTTCAATCGCATTAACAAAAAACACGACATGTGGATTGCCCATGGAAACTGCTGTAACTTCAAGTTGCTGACCTTCAATTAAAAATGGTTCTGCCACAACAAACCGATTATTCTCTCCAATCATTGGAATCGCAGCACGGTTTAGTACTGGCTTTCCCATATTAATTGTAATATCTTTTATATCATCATTTTCATCCAGATCAACGGTCACATCAACAACATTTGCCTTCGTCTCAATTCGAAAATCTTTAAATGAGACAATTTCATTCTCACAAACATATTTTGCAACACAGCGCAATCCATTGCCACACGTTTTTCCTTCCGATCCATCTTTATTAAAAATACGCATTTTAACTTCAGCCACTTTACTTGGCTCAATCAATATCAATCCGTCAGAACCTATTCCGGTACTCACATCCGCAACCTGTTTTGCCAATGGTACAACTTTTTCCTCAGGAATGTTAAATCGAAATAAATCAAGATAAATATAATTATTGCCTAATCCATGCATTTTTGTAAAAGGTATTTTCATTAAGTTTTCTCCGTTTTTCTATGCTAAAAGTTCTACACCATTTTTGTCCAGCGCCTGATAAATTGTTTTCAGTCTAGGAATTCCTTCTGCAACCATTTCATCATTAACAAAGACGATCGGGAAAAACAAATCCTCTGTAAGTACACGTTGGGCAAATTGTTTATGCTTTTCTAATTCTGGTGGTTCATTTATATCTACATACTCATATTCCACAGTATTGGCATCATATTTCCGACCAATTGCTGCTTGCAGCCATTCATACGTATCCTTTGAGCCTGGAGCACCGACACAGCTTGCACAAATTTGTTCAGCGCCGTAAATTGTTATCAATACTTTCCTCATCCCCATTTATAAAACCTCCACCAACATAGTTACTTTTATTTTACAAAAACTTTAATAAAAGATAAAATGAAAGTATCTGTTATACTAAAAGTAGCTGTCCAAAAATAAAATTTCTAATAGATTTTTTCTGTTCTACAGCTTATAATATAATTACGAAAGGAGAAGATGGATAATGCAAGAACAAGTTCGCGAAGTGTTAGAAAAATTACGTCCATTCTTACTGCGTGATGGTGGAGATGTGGAGTTAATTGATGTTGATGATAATGGCATTGTACTTCTTCGTCTTATGGGAGCATGTGGAAATTGCCCAAGTTCAACCATCACTTTAAAAGCTGGAATCGAACGTGCATTAATGGCTGAAGTTCCAGGTGTTACGGAGATTGAACAAGTATTTTAAAACATAAAAGTGGCAGACACCTCCATGAAGGTGTCTGTTTTTTATTTTCTGTTTAACAGATAGGTGTTACTGGATTCTCTCCATTAAGCACATGATGGATATTTTCTAAACAAAGGTTCATCATATCAATTCGTGTCTCGACACTTGCTGAACCAATATGTGGCAGACAAATAACATTCTCCAATTTTAGCAATGGATGATCCGCCCCAATCGGTTCTTTAGCAAAAACATCCAGACCAGCTGCAGCAATTTCTTTTGCACGCAATGCTTCATACAATGCTTCTTCATCAACCACTTTACCACGGGAAACATTAATAAAAATTGCTGTATCCTTCATTTTATGGAACGTTTCCTGATTAAATAACTTTTCCGTTTGCTCTGTTAATGGTACCAACGATACAACAAAATCCGATTCTTCCAATAGTTTATCCATGTCTACATATGTTGCATGCAATTCATGCTCAGCACGTTCATGACGTGATCGATTATGATACAAGATCTCCATTCCAAATCCATTGGCACGTCTTGCTACAGCCTGCCCAATACGTCCCATTCCGACAATTCCTATCGTTTTATCATGAATATCTGTACCCGCAAGCATAAATGGCGACCAATCTTTCCACTTACCTGCTTTTATATAATCACTTGCCTCTACTACTCTTCTTGCTGTCGCCATTACTAATGTGAAGGCTAAATCAGCTGTCGTTTCCGTTAATACATCAGGTGTGTTGGTAACAATAATGCCTTGACGTTTTGCCGCGATTACATCAATATTATCATAGCCAACTGCCATGTTCGCTATGACCTTCAACTTAGATGCGTTTTCTAAACATTGCTGATCGACTAACTCCGTTAATAAACAGAACAACCCATCCACATGTTTAATTTCTTCTAACAAAATTTCTCTTGGCACCGGTTCAGTTTCTTTTTCCCACATTCGAATATCAAAAAAATGCTTATATGGTTTTATCACTTCATCTGGAATTTTCCTTGTAATATAAATCCGGGATTTTTCCATATATATTCACCTCTAATCAATACTCTACAACCAGTGTAACACAGGAATCTGTAATGCTTCAGGATCAACTGCAACGTCCGTGAAAAAGTCGCGTAACCGTTGTTCATATAGTGTCTGTTGCGCCATCAATTTGGTCAAATCTGCGTAGACTTGATCATATTCTTGAGAGCCAAATCCACGCTTCAAACAATCATAAATATGGATTGGAAAAATTAATCTGGCATACAATAATCTCCAACTGAATACAGATAAAGGACGAATCGATTGATAATCTCGTAAAAACGTTAATACTTTTTCTGTACTGTTCTTATCATTTTGCAGGAAATGAAAACGAATATTTTCTGCCAAATCCCTTGCCGGATGATCGTATACTAATTCATCCGTCCAAACTACCGGTTTTGACATGCTATCCATATAACGCTGAAACGAAATTGTTCCTTGATCAACTTCATCAAACCGGTATTCCTGTTCTGTTTCCTGCACATATTGAATGGCATTTTCACTAATACCAACAATATACGGCAAGGCATCCATAACAAACCGATAATAGTCAGATGGGTTTTTCTCTGCTTCTTGCATTAGTTTATTTTCAAATAGCGTCAATTTGTTTATCCATAACTGCTTCCATTGGCCATAACTAGAAATCTCCTGTGGTTCATAACGATACATTGCACCAACTTGATGAAATGCTGCCAGTTGTTTTCCCTGAGATAAGGCGTTCTGATTTTTCTGCTGATTAACTCGCAAAACTAGATAACCTTTCCCCTGGTAGTGAAGAATCCATTCACCCTGTATCGTTGGCATTGGTATGGCCATATTTGTATAGTTCTTTTCCGCTAAATAATATGCTAGTGCAGCCTGTTCCATATGGATAGCTTCCTTGTTGTCAGCTGAAATGATAAAATAAATATGATCAGCACTTTTATACCCTTTTCGTTGATCCAGTATGATTTCCGTCTCAATTTGGACATCATAATATGTAGTAAGTACGTGCTTCAAAAAGATCCCCCCCAGTAAATATCTATTTGTTTTAGTCTATGTGAATGAATAGAACTTTTTAACTTATAAACGAGAAATTTACTTAGAAAGGTGATTATTATGGATACAAAACAAAGCAAGTTAGAAGTTAAAGCACGAGAATGGTTGAAAGAGCGAGGCGTTACAATAGATGACATTGCAGAACTTGTTTATTACTTGCAAGCGAAATACCACGAAGATTTAAGTATGGAAGAATGCGTTTATAATGTTGACCGCGTGCTAACAAAACGAGAAGTTCAAAATGCCATCTTAACTGGAATTCAACTTGATAAACTTGCTGAGGAAAAGAAATTGGATCACCCACTTCAAGAAACAATTGAAGTTGATGAAAGCCTATATGGGGTAGATGAAATCATTGCATTGTCAATTGTTAATGTGTATGGCTCCATTGGTTTTACTAATTATGGTTACATTGATAAACAAAAGCCCGGAATACTCGAGCATTTAAATGATAAATCAACCGGTGAATGCCATACATTTTTAGATGACATTGTTGGAGCGATAGCTGCGGCAGCATCCAGCAGACTTGCACACGGAACAGCTGATGGCAAAAAATTAGATGATTAGAACAAAAACTCCAGCGGTCGTTTTTCACTGGAAGTAGGAGTGGCTTATCCGGCCTGTGAATAGATTAGAGCCAAATTTTACTTCCTTACTTTTAAAAGGGAGTGCTGAACTGCACTCCCTTTTATATTCTCTCCATCCATTCCCCTAAATGCTGTACATGATAGGTTGGCTTCTTGTCCAGTTTTGGAAAATCTTCATATGGGGTTACACCGGTAAAGACCATTAATGTATCAACCCCCGCATGAATGCCCGCAAGAATATCGGTGTGATAATTGTCTCCAACCATTAATGTTTGATCTTTTGAACTCCCAAGCGAGGTTAGTGCCTCATCCATTATAATGTTTTCGGGCTTGCCAATAAAAACCGGCTCCTTACCAGTACTTACTGTTATAACAGAAGTAATGGCACCATTTCCCGGAACTAGACCACGCTCAGTAGGAATTGCTACATCGCTATTCGTTGAAATAAACTGTGCCCCATTACGAATTGCCAAACACGCTTTTGCCAACTTTTCATAATTAACGTTCCGATCAATTCCTACAACAACAAAATCAACTGCTTCATCTGTTATCGTCATATTTTCTTTTTCTAATGCATCACACAGGCCTTCTTCACCAATAACAAAACAGTGAGCAGCCTCTTTTTGTCGTTTAATGTACCTTGCTGTAGCCATACTGGAGGTGAAAATGCGCTCTGGAACCGCCTTAATCCCCATATTCTGTAACTTTTCCGCAACCTGTATCTGTGTCTTAGCTGAATTATTAGTTAAAAATAAGTGAGGGATTTCTTTTTGATATAACGCTTCAATAAATTCAGCAGCTGCTTCTATCCGCTCGTTTCCACGGTACATTGTCCCATCCAAATCAATCAAATAAGCGTTATAATTACTCACATATGTGCCTCTTTTCTTTCTGTTTCATTGCTCGTTGGAAAATGCATTTGCCACACCTAATTCATTATCAAGGTAATGTCTTACATATGAACCAAATTGCTCTAAAACAGGTACATTATCCAAAACGGTGTTACTTAATTGTTCATGGTTGATGGTTGTATATTCTTTCACAACCATTTTCCGTAGTTGAATCATTTTCTTATATGCAGCTTCATCTTCTTTAGGTATTACTTTTTCATCAATTAAAATATCAATGATGTCATCAAAACTCCCTGGATCGCGCATGATAAAACCATCAATCATCATATTTCCAACATCAAGCATTGACTCAATGATCATATGAGCAATACGTTCCAAACCAAGCTTTTCCATAAAAGAAGCAAAAGAATGGTGTTTTACTTCTTCCAATAAACTTTCCATATATGTAAGTGTCTGCTCAATTTTACTACGATCAACAAAATACATTTTCCCTAACCTCCAATTGTGCATGTAAGAATACTATATCATATTTCAAATGAACGATTAAACAAAACGTGATATAGTGAAACAAATGCTTTTAAATCTAGGCTGTTTTCTAAAAGATTTTTGTTTTCGAAAAATATCTAAGCATGCAGGAATATATGGAGGTGAATTTTATTGGGTACAAATTTTGATTATTTAAGAGATGAAACAGTTAAAAAGCAAGTCCGATATGTTAGTTTTATGGGAAAGTTTCACCGCTACGATTTTGCTTTTATCGATGATAAGGATGATCCAAAGAAAAAAATCGTTATCGACTTACGCAAAAATCACTTCTCCATCTTAAGCAGACAAGATATTGAGAAGCCTGGTGAAATAGAGCACGTTTTTAATGTTACTGAAATGGAGGCAGATGAACTTCGAATCTTTTTAATGGAGATATTTCAAACGAAGAATTAGGTGTTAAGGTGAAAAGATACCAGCAATTGGCATGATGAACCTTTCTTTTTTAGCAAAGGCTATAAACAGAAGGGGTGAATGTTAATGGGAGAAAAGGATAAAAAGAAATATTCGAATTTCTCAAATGTAAATAATATAAAAAACCATTTAATTCCTGAAGAATTTCCTGAGGGTCCAGTTGGTTCGCCTATTAATGAGGACAAGCCCGTAACTACAAGTAAATCAACACCGTGGACGGAACACCAACGCCGTCAGAGTGCATTTGTATATCCTTATAAGGAAATGCATGAGGACTTACCACGACAAACGCCTGGTGCCCACCCGATCCACGATGAACCAGACGATGTTAATCCACAACAGGAAGAACAGTAATTTTATATGATGGAAATCGGCATGACAGCCGATTTCTTTTTTATAAAGGGCTTTATTTATCCACTTTTCTCATTACAAAATAAGCACAGCCAAAATTGCAGTATTCATAAAGATAATCATCCAAGGCACTAATCTTTGTATCAAAAGAAGCTTTGCTGTTTTGATCGTCATAAAACCCTTTTAAACGTAGCTGATCATATCCCCAATCCCCTACAATAAAATCGTACTTTGCTAAAATTTCTGAATAACGATCGTTCAGTACAGACTCTTGAAAAGCATTCTTGATATTCTCGATGATTTCATAATTTTTTCCTTGTATCTCTATCACAGATTTCACCCCACTTACACTATTTATAGTTTATCACATTCAGCCAATCCATAACCAGAAATTTCAAAGTCAACTCTTCATATTACCTGTATGATTTTTTCATGACACCACAAACTATTAGATAAGGGGAGAAATCATTTTGCTTGAGGAGGATAATCATGAAGTGGAAAGTTTTACTACCATCTGCTTTAGCATTGGGCGTTATAACTGGATGCAATGGGACCGATGATGCTGCCAGTGAACAACAGCAAATTGTGAATGAATTGGATCCAGCAAAAGAGCAAGCACCAACGAATGAAGAGATGGATAATAAATTAGGTTATGTTCGCTACAACAAGGATCAACTTAATAACGATACAGAACAAAATCATTCTGTTCGCCTGGATCGAACACAAATGGCTAATACGATTACGCGATTGATTTTGCGAAACGATGGCTTTGATGAAGTAGCAACACTTGTTACCGATGAAGAAGTGCTAATTGCTTATCAAAAAGAAGATGAGCTTGATGAACAAACTGCAGCTGATATCGCAAGTAAAACAGCTAAATCAACAATGCCTGGTTTCTTTGATGTATATGTATCAGATAACACAACACTAATGAATGATATCCAAAGCCTGCATAACTCAAGTACACGAAATAAAAATTATGATAACACGATTGACAAGATTATAGATGAAATGAAAAAATCCCCGCAAGGATCCCGCGACAATACGGAACAACAATAAAAGGGGGTCCCTAATGTGGGGACACCCTTTTTATTCTTTAAGAAAGCATAAAAAAGTTTTGGGAGAAAAAACTTCGGGATCTGCTATAGACGGGCAATGCTGTGTTTTTCCAAAAATACCACACATAGGATTTTGAGGTGACAATACTTGTTTATGAAACGAACTTATTTTCTATCTGTTTTTTGTTTATTTTTTCTGATATTGCCTATTGATCACATTCATTCCGCGGAATCGATCTATAAAAAAAGAATGGCCTTATATGAGAAGACAGAGGCGTTAACACAAATTCCTTGGTACTATATTGCCGCCATTGATCAGTACGAACGCAATATGGAAGATGATTCAGCTTCAGAAAAACTGGTCTCCATTTCTTTTCCAACTGAATTATGGTATGGATTAGGAAATAGTGCCATGATAAAAGATGAATCCACAATCGAATTTTTTAGTGGGGTTGGCAAAGATGGAAATGGAGATAGTAAAGCTAACCCAAACAACCCGGAGGATACCCTGTTTACAATGGCCAATTGGCTTTTGCACTATGGCCCAACAAAAGACGATATAAAGATTGGATTATGGAATTATTACAAACGTGATTTAACAGTTCAAACTATCATGAATACTGCCAAGGTATTTAAAAAGTTCGGCAAGCTTGAATTGAAAACACGAGATTTTCCGGTCTCCATTAAGTACAATTATAGTTACCGCAGTACTTGGGGAGACAGACGGGGATTCGGTGGTGTACGTATCCACGAAGGTACAGATATTTTTGCTGGATATGGTACACCTGTTAAATCAACAACATATGGTGTAATCGAAATGAAAGGTTGGAATTTATATGGCGGCTGGCGTATTGGAATAAGGGATATCAATAATATTTACCATTATTACGGCCATTTGAGTGGGTATGAGGATGATATTCAAGTTGGCCAAGTTGTTAAACCAGGTGATTTACTTGGAAGTGTTGGTTCTACTGGTTATGGACCACCAGGAACATCTGGAAAGTTTCCGCCCCATTTGCATTATGGAATGTATAAAGACAATGGTTACAGTGAATGGTCATTTGATCCGTACCCTTATTTAAGAAAATGGGAGCAAATGGCTAAACAATAATACAAATTTAGAGCCTTTGCTAAATAGCAAAGGCTCTTTTATATAGAATTTAATTAGATTTAGAAGCTTTCGACTTTTTCACAGCATTTGTAATACTTGCTGCAAGGCCGCCCCAAATAATTACCATACCAAGGATCATAACAAAGATAGCTCCACCACTCATATTATTTTGCCTCCTTAGATTCAATTTCCATTTCACTTTCCGATGATGCCCGCCATTTACTTAATGACATTAAGATTCCAATAATTAATGCTGCTGCTGCAACAAACCATCCACTATAAAGAATAAAGAAGTCAGGATATCCTTCATAGTTCCCGTTCGCTGTATCAAACTCTTTTAACAAATTATCTTTAAACAATCCGAACATCATATACCCCAATACAATTGGTGTAATAACACTCAAACTAATCGTCCACCACGAACCTAAGCGAATATCGGAAATTTCATTTGCATGTGTCTTAAATTCGTTAAGTTTGCGTAAGCCCCACGCAACAAAGATGACTTCTACTAGTCCCAGGAACGCTACACCAAATTGATTGATAAAGTAATCGGTAGCATCTAAGAAATTCAATCCACCTCTTGTTGCAAATAACATGGAAATGATTGCTGCTAATCCACCACCAAACAATACAGCTTTCCCTCTGGAAATTTTAAATTTATCAACCAATCCTGCAACATAAGTTTCAGTGATCGACATCAGGGAAGTTAACCCCGCT
Source organism: Virgibacillus sp. FSP13 (assembly GCF_054048505.1). Lineage (NCBI taxonomy): Bacteria > Bacillati > Bacillota > Bacilli > Caryophanales > Bacillaceae > Virgibacillus > Virgibacillus sp. FSP13. The sequence goes on from NZ_JBSVKG010000010.1 coordinate 62,445, forward strand.
AAAACAAGTGAAGCAAAGAATAAGAACCCAAACAGCTCATTAAGCGCCGGGAACTGATTAATGATCTGCGGAAATACAACAAAAGCTAATCCTACACCGCCAGCTACCACTTCATCAATCGGAACTCCTTGCTGTGTAGCCATAAATCCAAGTACCGAAAATACCCCGATACCAGCTAGCAATTCGAAGCTGGAGTTTCCAAAACCAGTAATAAATGCATTATTAGTAATATCAGACTTTTTCGGCAAATAACTGGAATACGTAATCATAATCGCAAATGCAATTGACATACTAAAGAATATCTGTCCGTATGCTGCTACCCAAACACTCGGTTCTAAAATTTTATCAAAGTCAGGTGCAAAGAATGCTTCCAGTCCTTCCAATGCACCAGGTAATGTAACCGCCCGAATAACGATAATAAGAAATATAATTACTAATGCCGGAATAAAAATTCGGTTTGCCATTTCTATACCTTTTTTAACACCCTTAAACAATATACCTAAAACTAGGATCCAAACGATGATTAATGGAATAAGTACTCCTGGAACCAAGCCACCAAACTGCCCTGGATCAGCCAATTCTAAATAATCGCCAAACAAAAATCCCTCTGTATCTTCACCCCAGTTTAAATTAAATGAGAAGATAGAATATGATATTGCCCAGGCAATAATCACGGAATAATACGTTGAAATAACAAAAGCGACTAATACAGCCCACCAGCCAACCCATTCCGACTTTTTATTCATTCTTTTGTACGTTAATGGTGCTGAGCCGCGATACTTGTGTCCCATTGTAAATTCCATAATAAGAATAGGAATACCCGCTGTTAATAATGCGAATAAATATGGAATGAAAAATGCTCCCCCACCATTTTCATACGCTACTGACGGAAACCGCCAAATATTACCTAGTCCAACTGCAGAACCTACAGCTGCCATAATAAAACCAGCTCTTGTTCCCCACTGTGATCGAGTTTCCACTTTAAAGACCTCCCCTTTATTTTCCTTCTGCTTGTATTATATGCAAGAAAGGAAATTAAAATCTTTAATATTTTCTGATATTTATACTTGTATTATAACGGTACTTTTTGACTATGTCAAAGAAATATTTTATTTTTCTGTATTGAAAGTATTTTACAAAACAAAAAGCACAAACGTCCCAATTTTAGAAAACAGCCTTTAAGAAATAACCCCTTCATCCTTTTAGAATGAAGGGGTTATTTCTTAATTGTTTGCCTTGGTTTTCACCATAAATTGGAAAAGTAACCCAATCGCAATGATGACAATTATAGTGGCCAATAATGCTAACCAAATTTGATTTGTCCATCCAACAAGTAAATATCCTATACCAGCAGCTAAAGCAACAACTAGTGCATATGGCAATTGCGTTAACACGTGATCAATATGATTCACACCTGCTCCTGTTGAGGATAAAATCGTTGTATCTGAAATAGGTGAACAATGATCACCAAACACAGATCCAGCTAGAACGGCTGCTAAGGCAGGGAGTAACATACTTGCATCAGTCAGCACAGCAACCTCTGCTGCAATCGGAAGCATAATGCCAAATGTTCCCCAGGAAGTACCTGTTGCTAAGGCCATAAATCCAGAAATAATAAAGAATAAAAATGGAAGCAATGTCGGACTGATGGAAGCATCATTTACAAGCTGTGCTAAATAATCCCCTGTTTCCAATGTTCCAATTACCGAACCAATCATCCAAGCCATTATTAAGATATAAATAGCTGGAAGCATTGTCTTTATTCCTTCAAAAATAACGTTAATCAAATTTGCCCTCGGTTCACTTTGCCGTATGTGGAAGATAAAAGCAGATGCAACTGATATTAGTCCACCAACAAACAGGGATAAGTTAACGTTTGTATTAGCAAAAATAGTCAATATTGTAGCATTATCACTGGCCTGTATTCCGGTGATTATCATCATTCCAACAGTTCCCACAACCAAAATGAGGATAGGGACAAGTAAATGATATATTCTTCCATTTTTATGTGGTTCGAATGTTTCCTTCAAATCTCCAGGTACTTTTACGTCTGGATTAACAACCTCTCCTGTATCAATTGCACGTTTTTCATGTTTACGCATTGGGCCAAAATCGATTCTCATGTATGCTGTCAGAAATACAAAAAGTAGTGCTGCTAATGCATAGAAATTATAAGGAATCATTTTCACAAAAGCTTCTAACGGTTGTATATCTGTTATTTCATTTGCCGCCAACAAGCTTCCAAGTAAACCGATGATATAGGCCCCCCAACTGGAGATTGGAGAAATAACGGTTACAGGAGCAGACGTTGAATCGATAAAATAGGCCAATTTAGCCCGGGATATTTTGTGTCTATCTGTTAACGGTCGAGCAATTTGTCCGACGGCTAATGCATTAAAATAATCATCAATAAAAACAATAATTCCAAAGATAGCGGTCATCACTTGAGCACCAGTTCTTGTTTTCACACGCTTAATCATCCATTCACCAAAGGCCCGACTACCACCAGACGCTGTTAAAAAAGCGGTCATAATTCCTAAAAATAACAAGAAACATAATAACAATATGTTTCCCGTATTTAACGAGCCATCTACAACAAAAATCGCGTAAAAAGTTTGCCAAATTTCTTCAATCGAAGCCATGATATTAAAATCATGAATAAATAATGCTCCAACAACAATTCCTACTCCCAATGATAGTAGGACTTTTCTTGTAAGTAAGACTAAAACGAGCATAAGTAGTGCGGGAATTAATGAGTAAATTGTTCCTTCCATAATTGCTACCTCCATTTATAATAACTCGCACATAGAGATACGCCACAAAATAAGAGGAACTTAGCTTCATGTCCCTTTTGGCAACTAATTCCAGCCAAAAAACACAAAAAAGCAACGATAGAAAATAACCTACCATTGCTCTAAAAAGTATACGTTATCCTCCATTTCGATCAGTAGTTCTCCATGCATTCCGATAAGCATGACAGTACATCCTTTGTTCAAAGATATACCAGCAATAATAAGTCTGACCCTTATTACACTTCGGCAAACAATCCTTTGGTCAATCATCATCGTTGTCATTCTCCAATTGACTACTAATCTCATTTGCACCTCTACCTCACCGATCTGATAAGGTTAAATTATTTAATTATTATCTTAACTATACTAGATTATTTATCGTCTTGCAAGTCCTTTTCAAAGTCATCTTTCGGGATTGATATGGACGGATTATTATTTCCTCCCTCACCATAAAAATCTGGAACACCCAAATTAATCACTCCTGAAGTTGCATATACATCTGTACTGACTTTTTTTACACCTGTTGAAAATGGTATAACAATTTGAACTTCCGCTTCAACATGAATATATACTTTAATTAGCGCACTATTAATCCCAAATCCCTCTATATCATGAACAACATCGGTCTTTACATTACCAACGAGTTCTAAATTAACGGGAATTTTTGGTCCTAAGTTGGCAAAAATGGTATTACCCGTTGCCTGACCTAAAGGAATTTCCACTACCGTTGGATCCTCGGTACTCTTTTCTTCAGCTGTATCACCATAGTCTAGATCTAAATTTTCTTGCTCCTCCGGTGGTATTTCGCCACTGTTCATTCGTTTAAAGAATTCCTCCACTCGATCCGTTGCATAACGATTAATTTCATTGACTGCAGCAGAATTAAATTTCCAGGAAGTGATATCACCATTTTCATTCTGCGTAACATCCGTTACATCTTGAAATTCATAACTTTCGGCAAATTTAACAGCTGCGTTTATCGCCCTTGTTGCAAATGCAGTTGTTTTTGTTTCTGCAACATCCATTAATGTTGGTTTAATTCCTTTATCAACTATTACAAAACTTAACCAAATCATTAATACAAATAAAATCATGGTAATGACAAAGATGTTCTTTACTGGAGGTGGTGATCGTCTTTTTCTAAAAGCTAGCCGTTTTCTCAATATGAAAACCCCCCTAAAACAACTTATGCTTGTTTTAGGGGGGTTAGAATTCCCGATTTTATATTATTTCTGACAAGCTGAAATCGTAACATTAACAACGGAAGCCAAATCCATTTCATAAGGAGTTTCAAGTTTGGTATTATTTTCTTCAACAATTCGAACGATTGGGCGGTCACATAGACTTTTATTTTGTCTGACAACAACACCCTTTCGACCATCGCTTAATTGAACAGACAATCCGTTTGGATAAACCGCGACACTCTTTTTAAAAGCTTCCACCATTTGTTTATCAAATAAGCAAGTTGCACCTGCATAAAGAATTTCTAGTCCTTCATGTGGTAGCATCGCGTCACGGTACACACGATTACTTGTAACAGCATCGAAAACATCAGCAATACCGATTAATTTTGCATATTTATGAATGGCATCACCAATAAGTCCTCGCGGATACCCAGAACCATCTAACCGTTCATGGTGCTGATACGCACAATGAGCAATAATAGAAGGAAGATCCGTTTGTTTCCGTAAAAAATCAAAACCTAATTCAGTATGTTGTTTAATCATTTCAAATTCTTCATCGGTTAATTTGCCTGGCTTTTGCAAAATATCCTGATCAATAAATATTTTACCTATATCATGTAACATCGCACCAGTACCTATTTCAGATAATTCTTTTTTGGTGAGATTAAGTTCCGTACCAATAGCCAATGAGTAAATTGTAACATTTAAGGAATGCTGAAAAATATAATCATCTGTAATAAAAATATCTGCAAGTAATGATAATGTTTCTTTGCGATTTAGAATTTCGTTCATGATCTTATCAACAATTGATGTTAATTGTGTTCCCTGTTTTTCAAAAATAAATGAGCGATTCTTAACTCCATCCTGCTTAACCTCAGAAAATATCGTTTTAATAGTGTCCGAGGCTTCTTTCCGAAGAGTTTCCGAAATAACTGGTTCAACTTGTACATCGGCAGTTATATCATCTTCTATATAAATATAGGTGATTCCTTGATTTAGAAGACGATTAATCATTCTTTCCGTTAAAGCTAATCCTTTTTGAATCAACACTTGTCCATTATCATTATAAATTGTTTGTCCAAGTATTGTTCTAGGTTTAACCGATTTCGTACTAGTAAGTCTCATCATGATCTCCTAACTTTTGACTATTCGGCAAATTCCGCCTCGATTCGACATATGTATATAAAAAAAGAATAACAAACTTTTGGTAATATTTCTAGAAAGACGTTAACTTTATCACAATGATCCCATATAAAACATGCCTTCCAACCTGGAAGACATGTTTGTTTATGATATTTTCATCAGTGCATCTCTTCCAATCATGCCCGATTTCCAGCCATAAGCTTTTGATGCATCCGTTATTTTCTCGAGTGGTGCATGTAGCAAATCATCAATTGTTTTGACACCTACAGCCCGTGCTGCGATTACTTTCCGTTCTGCCAATACATCATTTAATACATCCACATCTAGGGCTCCACACATAATGTAACCAATCTCATTTGAAATCATTAACAAGTTCGTCTTTGGTAGTTCTACTGTTATTGCTGTAAAAAACATACCATCAATCTCTAATGGATTAACCGTAATCATTCACCCATGCCTCCTTCTTGCCTCACACTACATCGTATTCACGGGGCTTGGGCAATGTCACTTGATTACATGGACGTTCCATCGGCCAAAAGAATTGGTTAAGCCATTATTAGTTAGCAAAGTCATGGCGCAATGTATAAGCGAGCAAATCACGCAAAAACTCCGGCAAGAAATATTTCTTCGTTTCCGATTTTGCTACTTCTGGCAATAATCGGCCAAACGTAAATGTATCAGCAACAGCTACCGAATAAATTCGATCAGGATCAAGTTGCTCATGGTTAAAGGTAACTTCTTTTACAGATTCGTGACCATCTTTGTGCATAGTCGTATCAATTTCTAACCCCGAAAAAATCATCCTCCCAATTACTTCACCACGGAAACCAAAACCTTTTAATTTTAGCTCCATTAATTCCTTCGTAAAAGAAGCGCGAACCACTTCTATAAGTTCATCACCATTTAATTCTACAACACAAGGATTAATTGGATGTGGACATATACGATGGATGTCTTGATACGTAATGTCTCCTTTTTCAAGGCGATCAAGTAAAACACCTGCGTTTAACATGGCACAATCTGCCTCTGTCCAGTTTTTCATTGTATCCGTTAGTTTCTGCATCATTTCCGTTTCCTGAAACCACTTAACCTCTATTGTTTCGTTCAACGATATAACTGTCTGACCTAAGAGAATGTCCGCTCTTTCAGACAGTTCATGCACCATTTTTTCAGTTGAATGGTCCTTCTCCAAATGCGTAACATCCGCCGTGTAAGCCTCTTTTGCAACCAGCTTATTGTTTGTGTGGTCCCAGGTTAGGATTACCTCACCAACAAAAGCGCAGTGCTTTCCTGCAGCTGTAATAATTGTGTTATTAATCGTTTCACCTGTACGTAATAAGTGATGGGTATGTCCACCGATAATAACATCAATATCATTGAAGCGCCTTGCTATTTCTTGATCTTCACTAATTCCTAAATGCGATAACAAAACAATAACATCTGCTGATTGTTTTACTGATTGAATATATGCTTCTAACGTTTCATATGGATCAGAAACATGCCATTGTAGCAATTCATAATAAGCATTAAACGGTGCAGTAAGTCCAATTAACCCGATCCTCACACCATTGATCGATTGAAAGTGAACAGCAGGCTTAAGCCATTCAGGTTCTTTTTCCGACTCCATTGTGTTATGTAAATTAGCACAAACCACTTGAAAATCGGCTTCATCATAAAGTTCAGATAAGTCGTCATGCGCTAAAGTGATTCCTTCGTTATTACCAATCGTTGCAACATCATAACCCACTTCATTCATTAATGCTACATTCGCCTTTCCCATAAACGCCTCGGCAATCGGATGAACACGGTCCACATGATCCCCAATATCAAACAGCCAGCAAGATTCATGATCCGCTATTTTTGACGCTTTAGCCTTTTTTAGAAAACCAGCAACTCTCGGCCATTGTTCAAAATTGCTATGTAAATCATTTGTATAGTAAAAATAGATTTTTTCCTCCATGTTTCATTCCCCTTAAGATAAACCTTCTAATATCAAGCGAAATCCAATGATAACAAGTAATATACGTAATATCCACTCCAGTATATTTCCTTTTAATCGCTGATTTGCCCAAGCCCCGATCATTCCACCAATCCATGCACCTGGTATGAAGAAGAAAACATGCTCCCAGGAAACATGTCCAAGTACGATATGGGTGCTTGCACTAATTATACTTATAAACACGATCATAAACATCGATGTAGCAGTTGCGATATGCATTGGTATGCCAAACAATATGATCATGGCTGGTACCATAATGGATCCGCCACCAATGCCAAATAAACCGGATAACATTCCAACGATCAACGAAAGTATAAATGCAGACCAAAATGAAACAGTATATTGATATGTTTCTCCATCTACCTTGAATGTTCGCTTGTTTTTGTTATTCCCATCTACTGTTGATTTTGGCCTTCGTTTTATTAAAAATAATAGGGACAAAGCTACCATTAGAATTCCGAAATATACAGAAAAATGTTCTGCATTAATGTACTGATTTAACCAAGAGCCAAAAATGCCACCTGGGATACTGCCTGCTAAAAATAACAGACCTGTTTTATAATCAACGCGCCCCTTTTTGAAATAAGAAATGGATGAGGATAATGCCGTAACAACCATCACAACTAAAGAAATGCCAACAATTATTTGCGGTGTTGCCCAGGCGAACATGTCCGAATAATGATATAAAAATAATAAACTCGGAATTAATATAATGCCACCACCGAGGCCAATTAAACTTCCAACAAAAGCTGTGATCACACCGATTAATATACAAATAATGTAAACCAATAATAAAACCTCATCTCTAAAACACTAGCTACAATCGAAGCAAAAACTCCCTTACACAATACTAGCATTGATTTACAACGAATCCCAACCTTATACTCACGACTTGGTTATTCTAATTAATCATCCGTGTAGAATAGCTATATATATGTTATCATGGGAATGAGACGAGGAGGCAAAACATGACAAACCAATTTCCAATACGGCTAAACAAGAAAAATTTGGATTTAACTCCATATAAAATGGCGATGTACCGGCAAGCTAAAATTATCATAGCAACTGATGTCCAACAAAATCATTTTTATTTGTTCTTCTATAAAAATAATTTTCTTACTGGAGCCAAAGCCAACAACATAAATGATGATTCTTTCATCCATCGTGCCTTTTCAAAGGGAATTGTTTTTGATGGATTTCACCCCATTACTACGAAGCTAATTAAAAGGCAAAAAACAATCACATGTATCAGCCTTAAGCAACTTTATAATAAGGTCCAGCATAAGTACTCTCCAATTGAAACCGTCTATATCTTCACATTCTTTGATTCTTTTCTATCACAAGAAACCATTCAAGAATTATTAAAACAAGTCTATAATCACTATCGCCGGGATGGAAAAATGAATGCCGCATACCAATTGCTGACCATGTATCAGCACTATGATGATACATATAATTTTGCCAATGATATGTTACACAATATCGCACAGTTTCATTCACATCAACCACAAAATGATGATGAACACACAAATTACGTCAAGGATCCAACCAATTCTGAAATATATTATTTCGACCACTTCTTTCAGACTGATGTATTTTCATTACTAATTCAAATGTATAAAGACCAAAATCGTTGGTTGGATGAGCTCATTATTCGAATCCACTTGCTAACCAATCAATTTACCTCAGAGAATTTTGCAAACATACAAGAGCTATTAGAGGAATTTAATAATGAAGAACAGCTTTACATTTTAAAATCACTGGATAGTGAAAATAATAAACACACAAATTTGCAGGATGTTCTATTCGCGAGCTTAGTTGACGCAAAAAATGCTAACGAAATTGTTCGATTTGTCATCACCCATGATTACAGACCACAACCAGATCAACTATCAAAAATCGCAGCCAGTATGAAAAAAGCTGATAACGCGATCTTTCCTGACTTGTTTCATCAGTCGAACAGCAGCTTAATTCAATTATTTGCCACTGACCATAAACTGTTAGATAATGCCTGCACAAGATTCGTATCAACTTTTCTAGCGCATTACTCACTGGAACAAATCCAAAACTGGTTTATCCCATTCCATGAGGCGAATATTCACCTTCCAATCGAACAAAAGATAACAAAACTAAAGGCATTAGAAAATGACCCCGACCAGCAGCTTCCATTAGGGAAAATATATTTAGAATTCAATCAAGTAGGAAAGGCAATTGATTGTTTTAAATGGGAAATGGAACTAACTCCCGAGAACCCAGAACCGGTTAAGTTGTTGGCGAATGTCTATAAACAGGCCGGAAATGAAGAGGAAGCCTATATTTATCAGCAATTATTGATTCAATTGAAAAAGGATAATGTGAGTTAATCATTTGGATAGAAACAAAAAGGGTGGTCCTAATTAGGGACCACCCTTTTTCGTGTTTTTTAACCAATTGAACCTTCCATTTCAAATTTGATAAGTCGGTTCATTTCAACTGCATATTCCATTGGTAGCTCTTTTGTAAATGGCTCGATGAAGCCCATTACGATCATTTCTGTTGCTTCCTCTTCGGTAAGCCCTCTGCTCATCAAGTAGAATAATTGTTCTTCAGAAACTTTCGATACCTTTGCCTCATGTTCTAGTGAAATATTATTATTATACACTTCATTGTAAGGGATTGTATCTGAAGTTGACTCATTATCCATAATTAATGTATCACACTCAACATTTGCTCGAGCATTTTCTGCTTTACGTCCAAAATGAACTAGCCCGCGATAGTTTACTTTACCACCATGCTTAGAGATAGATTTTGAAACAATTGTCGATGACGTGTTTGGTGCCAGATGGTGCATTTTTGATCCGGCATCTTGAACTTGACCACGACCTGCAATTGCGATGGATAGTGTATTCCCGCGAGCACCTTCACCTTTTAAGAGAACAGCAGGATACTTCATCGTTAATTTAGATCCAATATTACCATCGATCCATTCCATTGTTGCATTTGCATCACATGTTGCACGTTTTGTAACAAGATTATAGACATTATTAGCCCAGTTTTGAATCGTTGTATAACGGCAATAAGCATCTTTATGAACAAAGATTTCAACAACCGCACTGTGTAAACTATTCGTTGTATACGTTGGTGCTGTACAGCCTTCCACATAATGGACAGATGCACCTTCATCAACAATAATTAGTGTACGTTCAAATTGGCCCATATTTTCCGAGTTAATCCGGAAATATGCTTGTAATGGTGTTGTTGTTTCGACACCTTTTGGAACATAGATAAATGATCCTCCAGACCATACTGCTGAGTTCAGTGCAGCAAACTTATTATCTGTTGCTGGAATAACTTTACCGAAATACTCTTTGAAAAGTTCTTCGTTTTCCTGCAATGCTCTGTCTGTATCCTTAAAAACAATCCCTAGTTCAGCAAGATCTTCTTTCAAACTCTGGTAAACAACTTCTGACTCATATTGCGCAGAAACACCAGCTAGATATTTTTGTTCTGCTTCTGGAATACCCAATTTATCAAAAGTTTGTTTTATTTCATCTGGTACTTCATCCCAAGACTTTCCTTGTCGTTCAGACGGCTTAACGTAGTAAACTATTTCATCAAAATTCAATTCAGAAAGATCTCCACCCCATTGTGGCATTGGTCGCTTATAAAAGTGATCCAATGCTTTAAGACGGTAGTCCAACATCCATTGCGGTTCATTTTTCATCCTGGAAATTTCTTTTACTACGGCAGGTGTCAAACCACGTTCTGTACGGAAAATAGAGACGTCTTTATCATGAAATCCATATTTATATTCTTCCATTTCTGGTACTTCTTTAGCCATGTTAAAAACCTCCTTATAATATTATCCCATCATCCTTTGGTAACATACAGCACCAGGAATTCCTACTAACTTATCCACAGTGCATAAGATTATTACCGGCTATTCTTCATGAACACCTTTTTCCATTGCTTTCCATGCAAGGGTGGCACATTTAATCCGAGCAGGAAATTGTGAAACACCTTGCAATGCTTCTATATCGCCAAAATCCACTTCTTCTGCATCAATGTCTTCGCCGAGCATCATGTTGGAGAACGTTTTCGACATGTTTAATGCATCATGGATATGTTTCCCTTTAATTGCCTGTGTCATCATAGATGCAGATGCCATACTGATTGAGCAACCCTCTCCATCGAATTTAGCATCCTTGACGACTCCATCTTCAACTTGCAATTGAAGCTGAATTCGATCACCACAAGTCGGATTATTCATATCGACTGTTAATGCGTCACCTTCTACAGCGCCCTTATTCCGTGGATTTTTATAATGATCCATAATTACTTTTCTGTATAGTGTATCAAGGTTACTAAAAGACATCACCAAAATACTCCTTCGTTTTCAAAAGTCCATCTACCAAATGATCGATATCTTCTTCGGTGTTGTATAAATAAAAGCTAGCCCTCGCCGTTGCAGTTACATTTAACCATTTCATCAGCGGTTGGGCACAATGATGACCAGCGCGCACTGCGATCCCCTCAGCATCAAGTGCAGTAGATGCATCATGTGGGTGTACATCATCTAGGTTAAACGTTACAAGTGCTGCACGTTTTTCTGGACCGTAGATCGAAATACCATCGATTGTCCGAAGTTTTTCCAACGCGTAATCAGCCAATTTGTGTTCGTGGGCTGTTATATTTTCCATGCCAACTTCATTTAAAAAGTCGATCGCAGCCCCAAGACCGATAGCGCCTGCAATAATCGGTGTACCACCTTCGAATTTCCATGGGAGCTCTTTCCAAGTAGAATCGTAAAGGTTAACGAAATCAATCATTTCACCACCGAATTCAACTGGTTCCATGTTTTCAAGAAGTTCACGTTTCCCGTACAACACCCCAATACCTGTTGGCCCACACATTTTATGACCAGAAAATGCGTAGAAATCACAATCCATGTCCTGTACATCAACTTTCATATGTGGAGCGCCCTGTGCACCATCAACAAGAATAACAGCACCATGTTGATGGGCAATTTGCGCAATATCTTTTACGGGATTTATTGTTCCTAGTACATTCGATACATGTGCAACAGCAACTATTTTTGTGTTGTCTGTTATTTCTTCCCGAACATCAGCCAAATCAATTGTACCATCTGCCTGTAATGGCAAATACTTCAATGTTGCCCCAGTTGCCTTTGCCGCTTGTTGCCATGGAATAATATTACTATGGTGTTCCATTGGTGTGATCAATATTTCATCCCCAGCACTTAAATTACTGCGAGCATAACTATAAGCAACCGTATTAATTGATGTTGTTGTTCCGCGAGTGAAGATCACTTCAGCTGTACTTGACGCGTTAATAAAACGACGAACTTTTTCTCGGGCCCCTTCATATTTTTCTGTTGCCCTTGTGCCAAGTGTATGAACGCCGCGGTGAACATTGGAATTATCCTGTTTGTAATAAGCCTCAAGCGATTCAATAACGGATACTGGCTTTTGTGAAGTTGCTGATGAATCTAGGTAGACTAATGGATGTCCATTCACTTCCTGATTTAAAATAGGAAACTGCTGCCTTATGGCTTTTACATCCATTAGTAAACCTTCCTTTCAATTACTCGTGTAAGTTGCTCTTTTACAGAGGCAATCGGCAATTGATTTACAACCGGAGCTAAGAAGCCATGTATAATCAAGCGCTCAGCTTCAACTTTTGAGATTCCACGACTCATCAAATAGTACATTTGTAACGGATCGACACGGCCAACTGATGCAGCGTGACCAGCCATTACATCATCTTCTTCAATTAATAATATCGGGTTTGCATCTCCACGTGCCTTTTCACTTAACATTAACACGCGTGATTCTTGCTCAGCATTTGATTTTGATGCACCATGTTCGATTTTCCCAATACCATTAAAAATAGTTGTTGCACTTTCTTTCATAACACCATGTTGTAAAATATAACCTTCTGATTGTTTACCAAAGTGAACGATTTTAGATGTGAAATTCTGTGTTTGCTTACCGCGTCCAACTGTTACAGCTTTCGCGTTAGCATTTGAATTGTCGCCAACTAAATGGGTAACATTCTCCGAAACGGTATTTCCTTCATTCATTTGACCTAAAGCCCAATCAATTGTAGCATCTCGATATGCAACACCACGACGATTCACGTATGTTGTCGTTCCTTCGGCAAAGTTATCCACTGCTCCAAATGATACTTTTGCATTATTGTGGGCAACGACTTCTGTAACAATGTTTGCTACTGTCTGTTCTGCTTGGTTATGCGAGACGTAATTTTCCACGTATGTTAATGAACTATTATCGTCAGCTACAACCAACACATGGTTAAACATTGCGGCTTCCGGATCCTCCTGCCAAAAGATAGCATGTAAAGGAACATCTAATTGAACATTTTTCGGTACATATACGAAAATCCCACCGTTCATTAGTGCTGCATGTAATGCTGTTAAACGATGTTCATCAATTGACACTGCATCTTTCATATAATAGCGTTTCACTAAATCTTCATATTCGCTTAATGCAGTAAAAATATCTGTGAAAATAACACCTTTTTTCTTTAGTTCTTCACTTAATGCTGCATATGCTACAGTGTGATTTCGTTGTATTAATAGGTTTTCCGATTTATTTTCATTGTCTAGGAAATCCTGAATTTCCGTTGGTAATTCATCCAATGATGCGATTTTTTCACCTTGCGCATTATGTTTAAACTGACTAAAATTCCATTTACCTATTCGTGTTTTGTCAGGTTTAGGCATTTCAATTGTATCAGCTTGCTCTAAAGCTTGAAGGCGTAAATTCCGCATCCATTCTGGTTCATTTCTGTCTTGTGAAAACTGATTGATATAATCCTGATCGTATGGCAGCTTTGTTTCAACAGTCATTTTACCCCTCCTAACTTTTACGCGTTTTGCTCTGCAGGTTCGTCTTCAATACCTAATTCTTCTTTAATCCAGTCGTAACCTTCTGCTTCTAGCCGTTGTGCAAGCTCAGGTCCACCAGATTTAACAACACGGCCTTGCATCATAACATGAACAACATCTGGTGTAATATAATTTAATAGGCGTTGATAGTGTGTAATGATTAAGCAACCAAAGTTCTCATCACGCAATTTATTAATACCTTTTGAAACTACTTTCAATGCATCAATATCCAAGCCTGAATCAATCTCATCCAAAATAGCGATTTCCGGCTTAATCATCATTAATTGAAGAATTTCATTACGTTTTTTCTCACCGCCAGAAAATCCTTCATTTAAGTAACGTTGTGCCATATTTTTATCGATTTCTAAATAATCGAGTGCGTTATCCATTTCCTTGATGAACTTCATCAATGGGATTTCATCGCCTTCTTCACGTCGAGCGTTAATGGAAGAACGTAAGAAATCAGAAGTAGTTACACCGCTAATTTCACTTGGGTATTGCATGCCTAGGAACAATCCAGCCCGTGCACGTTCGTCAACTTCCATTTCTAGAACGTCTTCCCCATCTAGAAGTACAGATCCTTCTGTTACTTCATATTTCGGGTGACCCATAATTGCAGAAGCAAGCGTTGATTTACCTGTTCCGTTTGGTCCCATGACCGCGTGGAATTCGCCACCTTTTATCGTAAGGTCTACACCTTTTAATATCTCTTTTCCTTCAATAGATACATGAAGATTTTTTATTTCTAGTGTTGATCCTGCCATATCGATACCTCCAAATACTATTATATGTTTATTTATCAAATGGACTTACATCCATTCTCAATTTATTCTCATTACAATCTTATATCATTTCAAATGTATATTCAACTCTTAAAGATTGATAAATATCACGTTTTTCATGATATATCTCTAGTTTAACACAAAATTTAAGATTGAGTTTCTTACAGCATATAATAAAGGCTTGCTTTTTCCAAACAAAGGTGAAGTATAGTCAAACGAATCACTAAATCCATACTTTTACATATACTAAACAAAAATGCCAGTAACACCCTTTAAGGCGCTACCAGCATTCAATTATTATATCATTTATGCAATTGACTATCGATTTCGGCAATTTTATGTTTACATTCTTCGTATTCCTGTTGTCTTCTCTTTTCAACAACGATACGTTTGTCTAACTTCCTCCCGTATTCTGCATAGCCCATCCCGTGCGACTGTTGCATTGCTTTCTCCATTTCGGGAGTGTGATTGATCCTTATTCCACTATGGATAGTGAATCATCCTTTCAATTTATTTAACAGTTTTAATACTACCATAAGGACAATTCCCATTACAAAATGGATATAAACGTAGGTTGGCGCATTGAATCGGATATTCTCCACTAAACTCAACATAGCCATCTTTCTTCATCATATTTATCTTATTGCAACGTATTACTACCATTTACTCAAGATTTGCGAAAAAGTTACTCTTCTCCATTTACAGGTACCACTGCACCATCATATTTTTCCAAAATAAAGTCTTGAATTTCCTTTGAATGTAATACATCAACTAATGTATTCAATGCTTCATTATCTTTATCCTCTGTACGAACAGCGACAACATTCACATACGGAGATTCATCACCCTCTAATATAATAGCATCCTCCAATGGGTTCAATCCTGCCTCAATTGCATAGTTTGTATTAATCGCAACTAATGCATTTTCCTCTGAGTTGTACAATTCAGGTAAAAGCGCTGCATCCACATCGGCAGAGAATTTAAGGTTTTTTGGATTATCCACGATATCATCAACCGTTGCATCCACTGTATCCACACTGTCATCAAGTTTGATCAATCCTTCTCGTTCAAACAATGCCAAGATACGCCCATGGTCCGCAACAGAACGGCTTAAAATAACTTCTGTACCATCTTTTATTTCATCGATACTGGATATTGTTTTTGAATAAACTCCCATTGGTTCAATATGAATGCCACCTATTTGCGTGAAATCATAACCAATCTCCGAAATTTGTTGTTCTAAATAAGGAATATGCTGAAAGTAGTTGGCATCTAATTCGCCACTTTCCAAATCATCATTAGGTAGAACATAATCTTGGTATTCCTCTATTTCGAGTGTAATGCCTTTTTCTTTAAGTAATGGTTTTGCTTCTTCTAAAATTTCTGCGTGCGGTATACTAGAGGCACCGACTTTTATTGTCTTATTATCTGAACTGCCTTCGTCCGAATCTCCACCACATGCTGCTAATACAAGAATCGTTAATACAGAAACAATAGCTAAAATCTTTTTCATGATAATTCTCTCCTTTTTATCTTTTATCTAATTTATTGGAAACAAAGTCGCCAATGAATTGAAAAATAAATACAATGATAACAATTAATATGGTACAAACGAATACAACGTCAAAGTCACGTCGTTGGAATCCGTAAAAGTACGCGTAATCTCCTAAACCGCCAGCTCCGATAACACCAGCCATTGCGGTGTAACCAATTAAGGCAATCGCGGTAACCGTGATACCTGAAATAAGTGCTGGCATCGATTCCGGTAATAATACTCGGAAAATGATCGTGCGTGTTTTGGCTCCCATCGCTTTGGCTGCTTCTAGAACACCTTTATCCACTTCTTTTAAAGCAATTTCAACAAGTCGTCCATAAAATGGTGCTGACCCGATAATTAGTGCTGGTAATGCAGCGTTTGGGCCACGGATCGTACCTATAAGAAAATCAGTAAACGGGAATAACAATAGTATTAAAATGATAAAAGGAATCGCGCGGAATACGTTCACAATCGTTGCGACAATAAGATTAAGAAACTTGTTCTGCCAAATACCGTCTTTCGCTGTTAGGTACAAAAGTAATCCAAGTAGAATCCCTAATATAAATGTTCCAACTAACGAAAGTAACGTCATATAAAAGGTTTCATATGTTGCTGTCCAAAAATCCTGCACGTCAAGATTTGGAAATAAATTAGTTAGCATCACGGACAACCTCCACTTCTACTGAGGTTTGGGTGATGAAATCAATCGCCTTATCCATTTCCTCTGCTTTCCCTTCCATTTGTACAAACAAGGTTCCATAGGCTCCTGCCTGTGTTTGTGTAATCTTCCCTTGTAAAATATTTATATCAATAGCAAATTTTTTAGCCACTTGGCTTATTAATGCTTGATTGGTTGTTTCACCGATAAAATGAAGTCGAACTATTTTTCCGTGTTCGTAGGTATTTACCAGCTCATTTACACCTTCATTTTCATCTTGAGTCCCCATTACTTGCTCCACAAATTTTTTCGTCACTTGCTGTTTTGGTCGTAAAAATACGTCAAGAACATCACCCTGTTCCACAATTTTACCGTTTTCCATTACAGCAACTTGTTTGCAAATTTTACGAATAACGTGCATTTCATGGGTTATTAAAATAATCGTTAATCCAAGCTTTTGATTAATATCCACTAATAAATCTAAAATAGAATTTGTCGTTTCCGGATCAAGTGCAGATGTCGCCTCATCACAGAGTAGAACTTTCGGATTATTGGCAAGCGCTCTAGCAATTCCGACACGTTGCTTCTGTCCACCACTTAATTGTGATGGATAAGCATTACCCCGTTCAGAAAGGCCCACCAGTTGAATTAACTCATTAACCCTGCTCTCCCGTTCAGCCTTTGGAACACCTGCAATCTCCAAAGGAAATGCAATATTATCCTTTACTGTCCGCGACCATAGTAAATTAAAATGTTGAAAAATCATTCCTATTTCTTGCCGAGCTATACGCAATTGGTTTGAATTTAGTGTGGTAATTTCTTGCCCATCAATGGTCACACGGCCATGTGTTGGATCCTCCAAGCGGTTTAACAGCCTGACAAACGTACTTTTTCCCGCTCCACTGTAGCCAATAACACCGAATATATCCCCTTCTTTTATATCAAGCGTTAAATCATCAACAGCCGTGATTTGCTTTTTATTGGATGTAAAAACTTTACTTAAATTCTCTATCGAAATCACAAGTATTCCTCCTAATTCAGAAAAGCGCAAACGCCCGGTAGCGATGTACAAACTGGAGCACTCTGGGACTGCATTTCATTCGTCCCACCGAAAACCGTTTGCACTCCGTTCGCCCCACCAAAAAGATCTGCTAGTCGCTGGGCGCTGGAGCTGGACAAGGCCTACCAAGTCACAAAACTAAAATAGCGCTTCAAATTTTATACTTTCCAAGTTGTTCATAAAAAGAAAAACGTCTTTCTGTAAGAGAACAGAAAGACGTAATATATGCCTTTTCGTTCCCTCATCTGTCAAAGTGTTACTTTGCAGGAATTGGCACCTTTCAAACATTTAAGTTTGAAGGTTGCCGCGGTTTCACAGGGCCAGTCCCTCCACCGCTCAAGATAAGAGATTTAAATTCGTTTAAATTGATAAAATTGATGATAGCACGCTTATTTCTCTATGTCAATATAAAACATTCTTTCGTTAGTTCATAATCGTCAGTTCCCAACGAATAGCTCCGGCTTATACTTCACTAAATAGCTATAAATATTGGCAATCGAATGAAAAGCATATACTTTTTCTTGCACTTCATTGCCATTTTTAACTAGCAGACATGGTACACTTTCAATCTGATTTTCCTGCATAAATTCAGGATGAAACGACGCATTCATGTCATAAAAAATATGCTCATGATGAACAGATTCAATTTTATCCAGCATTGTTCTAGCTAATGCACAAGTTCCACAAAAAGGAGTATGAACAAATAATAAATAATGATCTTGCTGTAACACTTCCGCTGTTATCTCTTGCAAAGGAATCACCCTAAATCAAAAATATCGGATTAACCGCAATAGACTTAGCTACTAAGACAGTTGCGAGTACTTGCTCAGGTGTTGTTGCAACTTCACGATATTCACTGCTAACATAAATATGTTCGGCATGTGGCAACTCGCGCGCTAACTGTTTGCGTAATTTAATCCCTGAATTGTCTTCATCAACTAAGATAAAAACATCCTTATTGTCTAAATCGTACGTATATAAAAGCTCGTCAAATCGTTCCACACCGAGTGTACCATTTGTACAAATGATCTCCACATCGTCCGTGATTACTTTTTTGATTTGCTTTTTGTCCGTAAGACCTTCGACAATAATAACCTTTTCCGATTCATGTGTCATCATCACATAGCACTCCTTAAGGAATCAAGCAATATGATTCGTAAGTATATGTACAAAAAGTAACAAATCACAAGTAAGATCGCCACAGCATAGACTGGCAGGTCTGAAAGCTAAAATTGACTTCTCCAAATTGTCCTAGATCTAGCAAAGTTTCCTTTACGATCGCATAGATACTTATTATTGCACCTTTTGAACAGCCCTATATAACAATACTATGATGCGAATAAGGCTGACTTTACATCCTTTTTCAAAGATGCAAGCCAGCCTAAAATTATTGAATGATTATGTGATTAGTCTTCTTGAATAACTTCTTCATATTTTTCAGCTGATAATAGTTCGTCAAGTTCTGATTGATTAGATGGCTCAACAACGATCATCCATGCTTTTTCGTATGGAGATTCATTTACAAATTCTGGACTATCATCTAGCTCTTCATTCACTTCAACCACTTTTCCACTGATTGGTGCGTACAATTCCGAAACAGTTTTAACAGATTCGACGCTTCCGAAAGGCTCATCGGCTTCGATATCGTCCCCTACTTCTGGTAGCTCAACAAAGACAATATCGCCGAGTTCATCTTGTGCAAAATCTGTAATTCCAATACGTACTTTGTCATCTTCTTTTTTTACCCATTCATGTTCTTCTGAATATAATAAGTCTTTTGGTAAGCTCATTGAAATCCCTCCGTTAATTAATTGCACTATTACTATACAAGGTAACAGCTTTTATTTCTAGTATTTCAGCTTATTTTCTATAGCCAAATTTCAGCAAACGTTTCTTCCTTAAATCCAACCGTTACGTTTTGCCCATCCGTAACAATTGGTCGTTTTATTAACATCCCATCAGATGCGAGTATTGTCGCCATTTCTTCTGTTGTCGCTTCTTTAATTTTATCCTTGATGTTTAATTCCCGATACTTCTTCCCGCTTGTATTAAAAAACTTTTTGGCTGGTAGTCCACTTTTCTCGATAAAATCCAATAGTTCTTCCTTTGTCGGTGGATTGTCCACAATATGTATGCTAGAATATGCTTTTTCATGATCGTCTAACCATTTCTTTGCTTTTTTACACGTACCACAATTTGGGTACCAGTAGAATGTCAATGCCATATGCATCCCTCCTAACCTTTTTATAATTACATTTATTATAGCAAAATACTATTGCAATGGTCGAAGGAATTGCTGACGTTTATTTTTATGTTGACATTTTACATGAAATCTTTTAAATTGAACAACATGACTATACGGTTACTAATTATGACTGAGTGGTTACAAGGAGGTATTTTGTGAGTAAAAGAAGCGAATTAATGACCCATGCCATTCGCTTGTTTTCAGAAAAAGGATTTCATCAAACATCTGTCCAAGAGGTTGCTCAGGCTGTTGGTATTTCTAAAGGCGCATTCTATAAATATTTCGATTCCAAAGAAAGCATCTTTATCGAAATCCTGAAGCAAAATCATGAACGGATCATTACAGAAGCAAATCTGCTAAACGTATCAAGTGACTTGACAGGAAAAGAGGCCTTCACCCAAAAAATCCAAATAGAATTAAGCCAATGGATGGAGAACCGTCCATTTTTCACTGTAATGTTTAACGAATTTCCACCAAATGAGAATGAACGAGTAGCTGACATTATGAAGACGTTAAGAACATCCATGATTGAACTGCACAAGGACAGTTTATTAGACGCGTACGGGGAAAAAATTAAACCGTTTATGTCTGACCTTGTTATTATTTTTGAAGGAATGCTAAAGGAGTATATTTTCACAATCATTTTTGAAAATAAAAATGTTGTTGTATATAAATTAGCTACATTCATTGCTTCGAGTATCGATTCCATTGTTCAATCTCTGGATCAAATGGAACCTGCTCTAGACGAAAAGCTATTTGAATTAAGTCCTGATGCTTTGTTGGAAAAAATGAGGAAACGATTAAAGGTGCTAGAACAAAAAATAAGTAATTCTACCAGACAGCAATACGAAAAACAAAAACTATTATCTTCTGTTCAACTACTAAAAGAAGAAATTGTAAAGAAGGATCCACAAAAATTTCTTATCGAAGCATTAGTTGTTTACTTAAAACAAGAAAAAACGTTAGAAGAAGATATTCTTCTGCTCAAAAGTTTATTAGAAAAATTTATTAGAGAGGTTTGATTTACATGTCATCTGAAGTTAATCTAGATCAAATAAAAAAGGGACCCATGATTGCCGTAATGCTTCTCGGCGCATTCTTTGCATTACTGAATGAAACATTACTGGCGACTGCACTACCAACGATAATCAATGATTTCGGCATCACGGAGAATAAAGCGCAATGGCTGACAACCGCATTTTTACTTACAAATGGGGTCATGATCCCGATTTCCGCATTTTTAATTGAACGATTCACGACGAGACAAATCTTTTTAACAGCGATCAGTGTATTCAGCGCAGGAACATTGGTTGCAGGAATTTCACATACGTTTCCATTATTGCTAACAGCAAGGGTCATTCAAGCAGCAGGGTCCGGAATTATGTTGCCATTAATGATGACGGTTGTGTTAACCATCATCCCTGTCGAAAAAAGAGGAGGAGCTATGGGGGCAGCTGGACTTGTCATTGCATTTGCCCCGGCAATTGGGCCAACGTTATCCGGTTGGTTGTTAGAACATTTCTCTTGGCGTTCATTGTTTTTAGTTGTTTTGCCAATCAGCATTTTGACATTAATAATCGCTTATTTCGCGGTTAAAAACGTAACAAAACAAACATATCCAAAAATGGATATTTTATCCATCTTGCTATCTTCCTTTGGGTTTGGCGGCCTGTTATTCGGCTTTAGCACTGCTGGAGAAGACGGATGGACAGATACCAAAGTGCTTACTTGCATAATTGGGGGAGCCATTATTTTAGCATTGTTTATCTGGCGTCAGCTTCGTCTGAAGACACCGATACTAGAGTTCAGGGTTTTCAAATTTAAGATTTTCTCTATATCCTTAATTATCACAATGGTTGTCCTAATGTCATTGATTGGTGCTGAAACATTGCTTCCATTATATATGCAAACAGCAAGAGGATTTTCCCCACTGGAATCTGGTCTGATGCTATTGCCAGGTGCGATTGTTATGGGAATTATGTCGCCGATTACGGGGGTTCTTTTTGATAAGGTTGGAGCCAGAGTATTAGCTATACCTGGATTACTAATTGTCAGTGTTACAACGTTCCTATTTACAAACCTTTCGATGGATACATCATTTACTTATTTAGCAATCATTTATGCTATTCGTATGTTCGGTCTATCGTTAGCAATGATGCCAGTGATGACAAGTGGATTAAATCAGCTGCCACAAAAATGGAATGCACACGGCTCAGCAATGGCCAACACGTTGCAGCAAGTATCCGCATCCATCGGTACTGCTATTCTCGTAACAACGATGACGACAGCAGCAAAAAATTACGAACCAAACATGGCAAATTTTCAAGGCTTAACTCAAGCCGAAGCACAACAGCAAATAATGAATGCCGCTACCATAAACGGATATAACACGGCATTCCTAGTCGCCTCTTTCTTATCCGTTGCAGGCATGGTACTTGCACTATTCCTAAAGAGGGGCAAAGGGACAGAAGAAGTGTCTCACGTAGAGCAGGAATAAACTGGGCGCCTTTTGCCCAGTTTTTTTGTTTTTACGGCTTGTTACCCATTCGGACCTTGGGATACATCATTCATGGTATCTAATAACGAACGATGATATACTGTTATGTTGAAAATCCTAAGCTGTTGTATATTCTAAAAAACTTATAAGCCAGGAATGGATACCACCTTAGTTTCTCTAAAAAGAAATAACTCCTAAAAGCTTACTTAAAATGGGGTCCATCAGATTCTTCTCTTCTGTAACACTTTCTTTTCCTTTTCAAAGGGCGTATACGATGCTATGTGACACTTTCATTCTTCTTTTATCGAGTTAACCATTTTACCTTTATTTTCCTCAGATGATTTAATTCATAACCTCACACTAACTTAATTAGTAAAAGAAAAAATCGTTTTATATTTTTCATCCAATTCTTAACGATGGACCAGTGTTATATCTCTGTTGTTGGGTTTTGCACTAATTTTTTAAAAAATTCACTTCACGGATCCTTAACTGCTAATCACACTACCGTCCCGCATATCAATCACCTGATCAGCCTTCAGATTGTAATTTAATTTCGTAGTATCCAATGATAAACGATGATATACTAATTAAAATGTTACTGTGAAAGGCAGGTGAATAAATTGGGAGATAATAACAATGGAAGAAAAGATATTATCAAAGAAAGCAATCTCACCTATGATGATTATGCTGCAGTCGATGACGGAAACCGATACGAACTGGTAAAAGGACAGCTGGAATTAATGAGTCCTGCCCCAACTGTTACACATCAGCTCGTTAGCTTTGAAATGCAAAAGACAATAGCACAAAGTTGTGAGACAGATTACATTATTTTAAATGCACCAGTGGATGTCATTTTGTCTCAAACCGACGAGGTCCGCCAGCCTGATCTTGTTCTTATACACCGAAATCGGGTAAATATATTAAGTAATCGTGGAGTAGAAGGTGCACCAGATCTTGTTGTCGAGATCCTTTCCCCTTCATCATTAAAACGGGACAAAATCGATAAATTAAAAACATATGAACACTACAAAGTTCCTGAATATTGGACAGTGGAGCCCATTAGTGGCATTTTGGAAGAGTATATTCTAAATGAGGGGCGTTACGAACTATTTAATATATTTCAAGGAGATGAACCGGTCGCATCGCCCACTATCCCATGTGTATCGTTCACAATGGCAAACATTCTAGACAATATTCCAGAAATTAAGGGTTGAACGAATGTCTCCATTAAGTTATATTCACCAACTACCGATACGTTTTATTATTATCTCGCTTATTATTTATATACCTTTAAGGTTTCGGGTTTTGAATCGAAAAAATCAACTATTTTCTTTGTCCAAAGAATTCATCTATGTACTATGTATCATTTATTTTGAGAGTTTACTATATGTAACCGTATTTCCTTCTACCAATCTCATTATACCAGAATGGGTCGGTATCAACATCGTACCATTTCATACAATAGGAGATTATCTTTTTTTGTTTTCTAACGGGTATATATCAACCGCCATTGTTAATCTCGTAGGTAATGTTATCGTGTTTGTCCCGCTTGGCGTATTGTTCACTTTGCTATATCGAAACATGACGTTCATAAAAATGTTTGCCATTGGGTTTATGAGCACCCTAGCAATAGAGTGTACACAACTGGTTCTTTCCATTGCAGGATTCCTTTCGAGAAGTTTTGATGTGGATGATCTAATTCTAAATACTGTTGGGGTAATTAGTGGGTATTTTATAGCAAAAATTGGATTAACAAATATAAGGCCACCAACAAACAGATAGGATGGTGGCCTATTTGGATTCCCGTAAATTCGGACTATATTCTTTGCTTGTTCGATTGTTTCAGGCGGTTATAATAGACGGGTTTTCATTCTCTTTTTATTTTTATATTCATATCCCTTAGTTTCCCTATAAATTTTAGTTTTATTTCTTTGAAGTAGCCATTTTCACCAAACTTTAAACTGTTTCCATCATGAAACAAAATATCATACTCTGCCGAACCCCCATCTTGATCTTGCCTATAAATAACCGAATCCACTTCATTCCAAGAGTATGTATATTCTTTTACAGAAAAAAGCGAACGATAAGATATGAAGTCTACCGATATAGATTTATAATGTTGAGAAGCTACGTAAAACACCAGTATACTTAAAAGCACACTGACTATACTAAATAAAATTGGGGTTTTCCTTACATTTAGTATGTAGGGAAGGATTGTCGCTACAAACAAAAGCAGAAAACCAACTGCATATACAAAATAGGTTTTTCCAGAAATAAACACAAACCAAATATCCTTAGTATGATGCAGCTCATTTGCAATGACTAAAGGAACAAAGACCAAAAACAGCGGTGATGCAATTGAAACAATTATGCTGATTGCCATAAAAGTATGTTTCACTTCATAATTTTTCAGCATTTAACATTCTCTTTTCTTATGTTTAACTTTATCAATTCTATTTTATTGAAAGTTCCCATTTATTTGCTTCTACCTTCTCAATCATCAGCACTCCATCAAATTGCTGACTAGGAACAAGTTTATATTTAAACATTCCCCAGTAATAGGCCATATTCCGTTTCAGATTTAAGTGCTAGTTCTCCGACTTCGGAATCAATAGAACCGAACCAATCCAACAAAAAAGTTCCATAATCAAATTTTTCAGGTCGTTTATATTCACGAACAC
This sequence comes from Virgibacillus sp. FSP13, assembly GCF_054048505.1. Lineage (NCBI taxonomy): Bacteria > Bacillati > Bacillota > Bacilli > Caryophanales > Bacillaceae > Virgibacillus > Virgibacillus sp. FSP13. The sequence continues at coordinate 87,933 of NZ_JBSVKG010000010.1, forward strand.
TTGCAAGATTATTTATATCAACGCCGGTTAGAATAAGTAGATTATTAGTACCGTATTGGTCCTGAATATACTTGAATAATTCTAAAGTTTCCTGCGTACCATATATGGAACTATACATCATTTCTTTAGGACTAGGTTCATTAATCATAGCAAATGTTCTTGAAGTTTCGACAAATCCACTTTCAAATATAACTCCATCATAATCCAATTCCTCATGTAAATACTTTATTAATCTTACTTTAATAGCATTAAATTCAGCTACACCATGTGAGCTTTCACCCAAAAAACAGAATACGTTTATCCTCTAATAAAGGCTTTAAGAAATGAAGGTCTTCGTAATTCTCAGAGTAAAGTGACGTTAGACTATGGGTGTTCCCTTTGAGCCAATTTACCTGCTCATCAAAGACTGAGATCTCATCACCAGTATCTTTCACATTAGAATCAGTCTTGCCGGTTTCACAACCGATTAATAAAACACAAAATATTACAGCAAAAACTAGTGAAAAATATTTTAACATAATCCACTCCTTACTAAGAGGCATCATTGATAAACTCACTCATGTATACAATAGAAACAATAGCTATGCTAATCAATATTTTCCTTCTAACTTTAGCATGCCTATCGTATCTGTAATGGAGAAATGAACAGAGTTTGCTCATTTAATGTTAGCACTGGTATTGGTTGACCTTGTAAAATTCATAATACGTATGTATACAACCCCACTGTTACATTCTGTAACAGTGGGGTTGTGCTTGCTTCTATTAAACGTAATATTTTTCTTCCTCAATAATGCCAGCTGCAATTTCGCGTTTCTTGGCAATGACATTTGTTGGCGTGTGGCGAGTTAATTTACGTAATGATGAGAGCATCATGCGTAATGTGTCACCAGACTCAACAGCAATCAACGTTTCCTTTGCATCTGCTTCGATCCGGTTGAAAGCTTCTTGAACATATACTTGTGTGTAAAGGAGTTTTTGTTTGTTCTTCTCCTCACCAGATTTGTTGATTGCTTTTTCCGTACGAAGAATGGCTGATTCCATGTTGTAAACTTCATTTACCATATCTGCAAGGTTCACGAGGATTTCTTGCTCATTCTCAAGTTTTTTCCCATATTTCTGTGCAGCAAGACCAGCACCTAACAACACCATTTTCTTGGCGTTGCGCAATAGATATTTTTCTTGTTCTAATGCCTCATCGCCAACTTCTTCCGGCATCATCATCATAAGCTCTTCTTGCAGGCTCTGCGCTTTTTGGAACAATGGCAATTCACCTTTCATTGCCTTTTTCACTAATGTTCCAGGTACGAGCAAACGATTAATTTCGTTTGTTCCTTCAAAAATACGTTGGATCCGCGCATCACGATATGCACGAGCAACTTCATATTCTTCCATAAAACCATATCCACCGTGCAGCTGAACAGCCTCATCGGTAACATAGTCAAGGCATTCTGTTGCAGAGAATTTGGTTAATGAGCATTCGATTTGGTATTCAGCAATTGCTTTGGCTACTTCTTTTCCATCTTTTAATTGCTCATCAGTTAATGCTCCCATTCGTTGTTCGAACAATCCGACTGTGCGATAAACGGCACTCTCATTTGCATAAGTTCTTGCAGCCATAGTAGCTAATTTTTCTTGTGTTAGCGAAAAGCTGGAAATGGCTGTATCAAACTGTTTGCGTTCGTTTACATATTTTGTAGCTACTTCGAGGCTGCGTTTTGATCCACCGACACCGCCAATAGCCAATTTATAGCGGCCAACATTTAGAATATTAAACGCAATTTTGTGTCCTTTTCCTTTTTCACCTAATAGATTTTCTACAGGTACTTCCGCATCTTCTAAAATCAATGTACGAGTGGAAGAGCTTTTAATTCCCATTTTGTTTTCTTCCTGTCCCGTAGAAACTCCCGGGAATTCGCGCTCAACGATAAATGCTGAGAAATGTTCTCCGTCAATTTTTGCATAAACAACAAACACATCAGCAAAAGCAGAGTTGGTAATCCATTGCTTTTCACCGTTTAAAATATAATGGGTGCCTGCTTCGTTCAATTTAGCAGTTGTTTTTGCTCCGAGTGCGTCTGAACCAGATGAGGGCTCGGTTAGCGCATACGCTGCTAGCAATTCTCCTGATGCTAGTTTTGGTAAATATTTTTTCTTTTGTTCTTCATTACCAAAAAATACGATTGGAAGGGAACCAATCCCAACATGTCCGCCGTGTGTTACAGCGAATCCACCAGCCGGTGAAAATTTCTCCGTGATTAATGATGAACTGATTTTATCTAATGCCAAACCACCGTATTCTTCCGGGACATCAGCACCCAACAAGCCAAGTTCCCCAGCTTTTTTAAGAAGATCTACGGAATGCTCAAATTCATGATGTTCTAGTTTATCTAAAACCGGAAGTACTTCTTTTTCCACGAAATCTTCCGTTGTTTTGGCGATCATGTGATGTTCGTCTGTGAAATCTTCCGGTGTAATGATATCTTCGCCTGTTAAATCCTCTACTAAAAATGCTCCACCTTTGAATAATTTTTCTTTTGTTTCACTCATCGTTCCTATCCCCTTTTTTCATAATGTAGGCTTTCTCCAAGCATAAACTTCCATGCTTGGAGGTGGAAAAAACTAGATTAGATTAATTCAAATACTCCAGCAGCACCCATTCCGCCACCGATACACATTGTTACAACACCATATTGTACGTTACGACGCTTCATTTCATGAATGAGACTTAACGTTAATTTCGTGCCTGTCATGCCAAGTGGATGGCCAAGTGCTATGGCGCCACCATTTACATTTACGATATTCGGATCCAAGTCTAAGGCCTGAATAACCCGAACAGACTGTGATGCAAATGCTTCATTCAGTTCAAAAAGGCCAATATCTGAAAGCTCCAAGCCAGCAATTTTCAGTGCTTTCGGAACCGCCTCGATAGGACCCACACCCATAATTTCCGGCTCTACACCAGCGACTGCAAAGGAACGGAATTTAACGAGTGGTGTTAATCCTTCTGCTTGTGCTTTTTCTCTATCCATTAATAGAACGGATGCAGCACCATCACTCATTTGCGATGAGTTACCCGCCGTTACAGTCCCTTTCACATTAAAAGCTGGTCGAAGCTTTGCGAGCACCTCCAACGTTGTGCCTGGACGGACACCTTCATCCATTTCAAATAAGGATGATTTTTCTTCTATTTTGTTGTTTTTGCCAACGACACGTTCCGTTACTTCTACTGGAACAATTTCATCCTTAAATTTCCCTTCCTGAATGGCTTTTGCCGCCCGTTCATGGCTTTGAACAGCAAAAGCATCCTGTTCTTCTCGGGAAATTCCAAATCGATTGGCTACTTCTTCTGCTGTGTGTCCCATGCCCATATAATATCCTGGTGCATCTTGGACAAGCTTGGAATTCGGCTTGATAACGTGACCACCCATCGGAATCAAGCTCATAGATTCTGTTCCGCCAGCAATCATCGTATCACTTGCACCAACCATAATTCGCTCTGCAGCAAATGCGATACTTTGTAATCCTGAGGAACAGTAACGATTTATCGTCACTCCTGGTACAGTATTCCGCAAACCGGCGAGTCCGGCTATATTTCGTGCCACGTTCATTCCCTGCTCTGCTTCAGGCATTGCGGTTCCGATAATGACATCATCAATATTTCCATCATAATTTCCTGCACGTTTTAACGTTTCTTTGATCGTTAATGCTGCTAGATCATCTGGTCTTGTGTTAGCTAACGATCCTTTATTCGCTTTTCCCACAGGGGTTCTTGCACCTGCAACAATTACTGCTTCCTTCACCTTTCATCCCCCTCTTCTTTAGTTACGTAAAGGCTTTCCTTTTACTAGCATGTGTTGCATCCTAGCTTGCGTTTTCGGTTCACCAATTAAGCTTAAGAAGGCTTCACGTTCCAAATCAAGCATAACTTGTTCATCAATCAATGTACCTTCTTTAATTCGCCCACCTGATAATACATAGGCCAGTTTTTCAGCGATTTTCAGGTCATGATTTGATGCATAACCGCTTAGCTGCAGTGATTTTGCACCAAGCAACATTGCAGCATACCCTGGATCACCAACGACCGGCACTTTCTCACGTTTTGGTGCCTGATAACCGGCATTTGCCAATGCGAGTACTCGTTGTTTTGCATCATGCAATAAATGATCCGGATTGATACTAATTGCATCATTGTTGTTTAAAAATCCATTTTCACGCGCTTCAGCAGCTGATGTTGACACTTTAGCCGTAGCAACTTTTTCAAAAACGTCATTCGCTACTTTTGATAAATCAAATTTAACACCTTTTGGCAGATTTCGAAGTTCCTTCAGATAAAGCTCTTTCGTACCGCCACCGCCCGGAATGAGACCTACACCAAATTCAACAAGCCCCATATACGTTTCTGGTGACGCTTGGATTGCAGCTGCCGGTAATGAAACCTCCGCACCTCCACCTAGTGTCATGTTAAATGGCGCAGTAACGACAGGTTTATCGGAGTACTTAATATTTAGCCCCATGTTTTGGAATTGGCGGACTACCATATCCAGTTCAAAAAAGTTATCATCCTGTGCTTCCATTAGCATCATGCCAAGATTTGCGCCGACACAGAAGTTTTTACCTTGGTTTCCAATCACAAGCCCTTCATAGTTTTTGCTAACTTCTTCTAATGCAAAGTTAACCATTTGAATGATATCAAGTCCGATTGCATTGCTTTGTGAGTGGAATTCCAGTCCTGCAACACCATCACCTAAATCTATTAAACTAGCACCCGCATTCTTTTTAATGACCCCATTAGCATCTTTTAATCGTTTTACGTTAATTTCTTTTTTATTAAATTGCTGTTGTTTATATTCGCCATTGTCATAGTAATAAACATTACCATTTTCTGTTTTGTAGAATGTTTCATTACCATTTTCCAGTAGCTTAAGTACCCATTCTGGTACCGTTTCACCTTCTTTTTGCATGCATTCTACTGACTTACGAACACCGATCGCATCCCACGATTCAAATGGGCCAAGTTCCCAACCGAAGCCCCATTTCATTGCTTGATCAATTGATACGATATCATCAGCGATTTCACCAACAAGTTCTGCTGAATATAACAATGCTGGCTTCATCACGGACCAAACGAGGTCACCCGCTTTGTCGCCTTTGGCTGATACAAGTGCTTTCAATTTGCGGCGAGAACCTTTTTCTTGTTTGGCCATTTCGGTTGCAGCCGTTTTCAATTTTTTGCGATCCTCGTATTCTAGTGTTTCTGGATTTAACTCATAGATCGTACTGCCGTTTTTATCTTTCTTCTTCAAGAAAAATCCTTGACCACTTTTCGCACCGATCCATCCTTTTTCTTGCATTTGCAAAATAAAATCCGGTACGTCAAACACTTCTTTTTCTGCTCCCTCAACTTGATCATAGACGTTTTTGGCTACATGAATAAATGTATCCAATCCCACGACATCCAATGTGCGGAAAGTTGCACTCTTCGGACGACCAATCATTGGTCCTGTAACAGAATCTACTTCGCCAACACTATAGCCACCTTCAAGCATTTTTTGCACCGTTATTAAGAGGCCATATGTACCAATCCGGTTGGCAATAAAGTTTGGTGTGTCCTTTGCTTCAACAACACCTTTACCAAGTACATTCTCCCCAAATGTTTTCATGAATGCCAACACTTCTGGGTCCGTATCTTTAGTTGGTGTAATCTCAAGCAATTTCAAATAACGTGGCGGGTTGAAAAAATGAGTTCCAAGAAAATGTTTACGAAAACCTTCTGAACAATCAGCCGCCATTGCCTCAATTGAAATTCCAGATGTGTTGGAGCTAACAATTGTTCCTGGTTTACGGAATTTATCCACGTTCGCGAAAACCTGTTTTTTGATATCCAATCGTTCTACAACAACTTCAATGATCCAATCCACGTCAGCAAGTTTTTCCATGTCATCATCCATGTTGCCAACTTCAATTAATTCAAGGCTTTCTTTCGTTGTAATTGGGGATGGTTTTTGCTTTAACAATGCCTTTTTACTCTGTGCAGCTATACGATTTCGTACCACACGATCCTCTAATGTCAAGCCTTTCTTCACTTCATCTTTTGTCAATTCTCTTGGTACAACATCGAGCATAATCGTTGGAATTCCAACGTTAGCCAAGTGGGCAGCAATTCCAGATCCCATTACACCCGATCCTAATACTGCAGCACGCTTGATCGTTGTAGTCATGATTTGTCCCCCTATCTTTATTTGAATGAATACTCATTCATTTTATTGCGAAAAAGAAAACTTGGTGACTGCCAAGTGTAAGCGTAATCGATTTATCATCGTGCGCTATACCTAGTTCCTAAAAATGACGGCTGCAATAGGAATCCTTTTCTAGCCGAAATTTTACTTTCTCCAAGTGTCCATAAAAGATAGTTCCCTATCCATCTATTTATCAGTATAATTTAAATTCTGACATTTCGCAATAAAAATGAATAAAAAAATTGATATTTCTTGTATGTGTTTATCGATACTATTTCAGCTTGTTCTTTAACGCTCTAAAAGGGGTCATTTTTTTCATCATATATTACTGACACACAACTTTGGGAAACTTCAGAATTATAGAGTATTCGCACCCTTTAAGTATTGTATTAAATTATACGTTTTATGTTTGTGTGTTTGTAGGTGTAGAACGAAAATGTTTGGGAAAATTATTATTATTACACAGCTTTCACACCAATAAAAAATAAGATCATATAGTTATCTGAGGCAAACTTGGGACGTTTCTAATAATTGCCTTAACACCTTGGTAAACATAAGGGCTATTTTTAAAAAGATTGGGGGTTTTATACACAATAGATATAAAATGCGACACAACTTGAAATGATGGTTGGTGCGTTTACCCGCTCCGGAAATACACTACGCTTTCCGCGGGCGGCTGCTGAGCCTCCTCAGGCCAACACGACGTTGGTCACGAAGGCGTTGCCACAGGACGTGGCGATCTTAGCCTTTGTTCCCCTGTCGCTCTGCGGGGTCTCACCTAGGCCTTTCCTCCCGCCGGAGTCTCCGTGTATTTCCTCCGCTGGTATTGCATTTACTGCCATTAACCGTAGTAGTAAGTGTTATCCTATCACTTCATTAGTCCGGGTGAGCGGAGGGTGGTGACTCCGGCGGGAACAGCACGTGTCCGAAGACCCCGCAGGAAGCATTTGGAAAGGAAGGTCGACTAAAACCGTCCTTTGCGGACAACGTCGACATACCCCTCGCCGGGGCAAGGAGGCTGAGGCCGTGCCCGCGGAAAGCATCCACCCGGAGCGATCCCGGACGGCGGGAAATGCACCTACTTATAGAAAAGAGCCCAGCAGTTACGTCGCATTTTATATCAAATGCGATTAATCCAAAGTCAACTTGAGCAGTGAATCTCCATCCTACTTCATTCTTTCAAGGCTTATTTGTCCATTTCACGCTACGAAAGTGGAATTAATAACTAACAAAACACTCTCTTTGTTATTCAACCTTATGTCTGTACAGCCTAATTAACAAAATCGGAATCATTACTATTTACAAATCGGAATCATTACGGTAAGATATTTCTTGCATTAAAATTCAGGAGGACACAATGTTGAAACGATACACAATTATCATTTCCTTTATACTACTTTCCCTAATAATCGCCGGTTGTAAATCTTCCAAGGAGAATAGTAATGAGGGATTAACAATATATACATCCATTTATCCGATTCAGTATGCCGTTGAACGAATCGGTGGCGAAACTGTTAAAGCAAAATCTGTTTACCCTCCCGGTGTCGATGCACATACATATGAACCCACTACAAAAGTGATGACGTCCATCGCTTCAAGTAATGCGTTCATTTATTTAGGTGCTGGTATGGAGGGTTTGGCAGAAAGTGCCGCCGATGCTTTGCAACCCGAGGATGTTCAATTAATCGAACTTGGAAAGCACGAGGAACTTTTTTCGGCAAATGACGGCAATAAGGTGGAACATCATACAGACGATGGTCATCACCATGGTGACCATAATCCGCACATATGGCTTGATCCATTAAGAATGTTGGATATGGCTAAGTTAATTAAAGAGGAGTTAATTCAATTAAATCCAAACAAAGCAGATCAATACACAAAGAACTTTAACGAGTTGAAAAAGGACTTGTTGGCATTAGATAACAGTTTTAAAAAAACATTAAAGGCTAAAAGAAATAAAAAAATACTTGTTTCCCATGCCGCTTATGGCTATTGGGAAGAACGTTATGGCATCGAACAACTGGCCATAAAAGGGTTAACATCAAATGATGAGCCTTCACAAAGAGACCTAATCACCATTATCAATCAAGCAGAAAGATACAAGCTAAACTATATTCTGTTTGAACAAAACACATCAGATCGGGTCGCAAACATTATGCAACAACAACTAGATGCCACCGTACTTTATATTCACAATTTATCGGTTTTAACCGAACGTAATATCGAAAATAACGATGATTATTTATCATTAATGAAACACAATTTACATGTACTTGATCAAGCTACAAACTAAAGAGGAAGGTGAAATATATGTCAAAATCTGTAATTGCAATGAAAAACATTCATTACACATATGACAAACAAGAAGCATTAGATCATATTAACTTCGAATTACCACAAGGCGCATTTATGGGGTTAGTTGGTCCAAACGGCGGTGGTAAATCGACATTAATCAAATTAATCCTCGGATTGATAAGACCTAATACAGGTTCAATCTCGCTTTTTGGAAAACCAATTGAAAAATTTCATGATTGGGATCGAATTGGTTTCGTTTCCCAAAAATCCAACTCATTTAATAAAGGTTTTCCAGCTACTGTATTTGAAGTTGTATCAATGGGACTTACAGCCAAGATTGGGTATTTAAAGTTTTTCAAAAAACATCACAAAGAAAAAATTGTGCAAGCAATAAATCAAGTTGGCATGGGAGATTATGTCCACCAAAATATCGGCGACTTATCCGGTGGGCAACAGCAACGTATCTTTATCGCTAGGTCTCTTGTAAATGATCCGGAGCTTCTTATATTGGACGAACCTACTGTTGGAGTTGATGCAGAAAATGTAAAACGTTTTTATGAAATTCTTCATCAGTTAAACCAAGAACAAGGGATTACATTATTACTCGTAACACATGACACAGGAATCATGACAGAGTATGCAACAGACATTGTTTGTCTAAACAAAACACTGCATTTTCACGGGAATCCCAAAGAATATGCATCTTTAACAGAACGGGATTTGTCCCAATTTTACGGGTACCCGATTAATATCGTTACACACGATCATTCATAATGGAGGAAAAAATATGTTAGCAGATATTTTAGAATACGATTTTCTTAGAAACACCTTTTTAACCGGCCTCCTGATTGGTGTAATTGCTCCATTACTTGGTACATTCATTGTTGTCAGACGCCTGTCCATGATTGCTGATGCACTATCACATGTTACACTTGCCGGAATAGCTTTTGGCTTGTTAATGGAAAAAACATTTGCGACAACCCTTATCTCCCCACTTTATGGAGGTATGGCATTTTCCGTGTTTGGCTCTATTTTAATTGAGAAGCTACGTGGTGTTTACAAAGCATACCAAGAACTGGCAATTCCAATTATTTTATCTGGTGGGGTTGGATTAAGCGTCATTTTCATTTCGCTTGCAAATGGCTTTAATACAGAACTATTTAACTATTTATTTGGTTCCGTCTCAGCAGTTAGTCAAACGGACTTCTATACGATATTAGGAATTTCCATTTTTGTCTTAATCATCATCTTTTTATTTTATAAAGAATTATTCACATTATCATTTGACGAAGAACACGCAAAAGTATCGGGAATTCATGCAAAAAGTATCCATTTACTTTTTATCATCCTAACAGCACTTGTTATCGCAGCTTCCATCCGGGTTGTCGGTGTGTTACTTGTCTCTGCATTAATGACGTTGCCAGTAGCCGCTAGCATACGAATTGCAAAAGGGTTCAAACAAACGATGATTTTATCAATTGTTTTTGGTGAATTAAGTGTTATTCTAGGATTAATAACCGGCTATTATTTTAGCATTCCACCTGGTGGTACAATCGTTCTTGTCTCTATTTTCATTTTGCTCATTTCTATCAGTATGAAAAAATTTAGTTTTAAAGGAAGAGGGTATTCAAATGAAACGTGAAGAAGCTATCCAGAAACTAAAAGAGAACAACTATAAAACGACCAAAAAGCGTGAAGATATCATTACATTCTTCACCAAGGCTGACGGCTATCGTACTGCGAAGGAATTAATTACTTATATGGAACCGACATATCCAGGGATCAGTTTTGATACCGTATATCGTAATCTCCATTTATTTAATGACGTTGGTATCCTAGAAACGACCGAATTGAACGGTGAAAAGTTATTCCGCATCAGTTGCACGCACTACCATCACCACCATTTTATTTGTAAAGATTGTGGCAAAACAAAGGAAATTGATATTTGTCCAATGGAAGAGGTCACAAATTCATTGGAAAATTATCGAATCGAGGACCATAAATTTGAAATTTATGGTCAATGTCCGGAGTGTAGAACAGCTTGAAGACAGACCATTCTATTCGGCTTTATCTAGCTGTCGGCATTGGTGGTATGTTTGGAGCTGTTGGCAGGTACGGTATTTCGCTTTTAATCCCTACTAATGGCGGGTTCCCTTATGCTACATTAGTTGCCAATTTGATCGGATGCTATTTGCTGAGCTTTTTACTTAACCAGCGAAGAATAAAACAAAGGTTGTCGCCGGAACTCTTTACAGCACTCGGTACCGGTATGATTGGGGCATTCACCACTTTTTCTACTTTTGCAGTGGAAACAATTAAGTTATGGCAATCAAATCCATTTCAATCATTCATTTATATTCTTGTCAGTATATTTGGTGGGTTAGGTTACTGCTATCTTGGCTTTATGTCCGCTAAGGAAAGAGAGGTTCAATCATGAGTTTTCTTTTTGTAGCATTAGGTGGTTTTTTCGGCAGTATGCTTCGATTTTACGTTTCGGTAAAAGCTAATAAGCATTTGATTGGTACGTGGATTGCAAACATTTCCGGGTCAATCTTGCTAGCTATTACAGTCTATTTCCAAATGAATGGTTCACTCACTGAATGGATGTGGGCTCTTCTCGGTACTGGGTTTTGTGGGGCCTACACAACATTTTCCACATTTGGCAATGAAACATTACAACTGATTCATGATAAAAAATATTGGTCAGCTACTGGCTATATTGCTGGTACACTAACAACATCATTCTTTTTTGTATATCTAGTTGTAGTATAAAGTCCAGATTTTTCCGAAACCTTTTTCTGCTTTCATTCGTACATATAAGTAGAGAGAGAAACATTCTTACGATAAGGAGGGTTCTCCTTGAGTGCCGGTGTTTTCATCTTAATCACGTTCGGTGGATTGATTATATTCGGTGTAATTGTTGATTTAATTGCGAGATTAAGAGGCAAAAAACTGGATTTCAAAAAACGGGACGACAGTAACATCAGTCAATCGGAAAGGATTTATGCGGAATCTTTTAAAGATCAAGTAAAGCAAAATATGGACCAGGGTTTTTTCTAGGATAATAATTGGGAACTAAAGCAAGCTGACTTTAGTTCCCTTTTTTACTTGAAACAGAGTTTTACCATCGCAAAAATAATGTTCAAAAAGGGTTTACAAATTAGACATAACGTATTATTATTTAATTGTTCGTTATATGAAACACGGCATGTTATTTATTATTAAAAGGTACAAAGAGGCATTCATCCATCTATACCAACATAGAATCTTTAAATCATACACAATTCATGGTTTATTTCAGCAAGCACAATAAGGGGGATTGAATTGAAAAAAGTCAGGAAAGCTATTATTCCGGCAGCAGGATTAGGCACCCGCTTCTTACCAGCAACGAAAGCGATGCCCAAAGAAATGTTACCCATTGTAGATAAGCCAACCATTCAATACATTGTAGAAGAAGCCGTTGAAGCAGGAATTGAAGACATTATTATTGTAACTGGAAAAGGTAAACGTGCAATTGAAGACCACTTTGATCACAGTTTTGAATTAGAAGAAAATCTGATTCAAAAAGAAAAATTTGACTTACTCCGAAAAGTCCGCGAATCTGCCAGTGTTGATATTCATTACATTCGGCAAAAAGAGCCAAAAGGACTCGGGCATGCTATCTGGTGTGCAAGAAAGTTCATCGGAGACGAACCATTTGCAGTCCTTTTAGGTGACGATATTGTGCAAGCAGATACACCTTGCATAAAGCAAATCATCACTCAATATGAAGCAACTGGATCATCTGTAATTGGTGTTCAAGAAGTTCCTAAAAATGAAACCCACCGTTATGGTATCATTGACCCTAAAGGATGCAAAGGAAGATTATACCAAGTCAATACTTTTGTAGAAAAACCAAAGGACAATGCTCCTTCTAATTTAGCTATTCTAGGACGCTATGTGTTGACACCTGACATTTTCCAATTTTTAGACCGACATGAAATTGGCGCGGGGGGGGAAATTCAACTTACGGATGCCATACAAATGCTGAACAAGTATCACAGTGTTCTTGCATATAATTTTGAAGGGAATCGCTATGATGTTGGAGAAAAGCTTGGATTTGTCTTAACAACACTCGAAATGGCAATCCGTAACCCGGCTATTAAAGAAGAGGTTATTAAAGGAATTAGTAGAATATTAGAGAAAGAGAAAACCATTTTGAAATAAGGAGAACAAAGAGGATGTAAGAGCCAAATCGGCTTTACATCCTCTTTATCTCACCCAACCACTTCCTCCAGTACCCTGGTTTCTTCATGCTCCAGCATATTTTTCTGAATAACCTGATCAACCCGTTTGTTCATTTGTGCCTTTATTTCCTGGGAGGCATCTGACCCACCAACAATATAAATTTCTTCCCACTCATTATCCTTGGCACGCTTGTCCAATTTAGGTGCAATACTTTTATACCATCTTTGCTTATTGGCTTCATAACGATCCTGGAAATCTTCTTGTTTCAAGCTTTTACCGCCTTTTCCCATTGATGCATCTGCTTTATGGGGACCAGTAAATTGCCGCCAATGGTCCGTTTCAATGTCTAGTTCATAATAGGCAATATCTGTGATTTCGCCAATCTCTGTTTCGATGACCTTTACTTGATCTTGTTGTACTAGGATAAGACCTGATTTGGGAAAAGATTGGTATAAACGCTTAAACTGATCTAATACTGGGGTGCTTTCCCAGAAGAATTCCGTTTTTAAGCGCATTTGTACACGGTTGGCAAACCATACCTCTTCATCAGCAGTCGCAAAGAGAATAATCCCTTTACGGTAGTTTTGCTCATTACCGCGTACAAACCTTTCTACTTTTTGCTTAATCTGCTGAAAGTTTTTTAATTCCTCTTTATTTTCATCTTCCTCGAGATACTGCTCGAAATTTCGCAATCCGTTTTTAAGATGTATTTTCCATTCCCCCCCCTGTTGCTCTGGATCAGACGGGTCTGTATTCAAATACATTGTGAAGACTTTATTCGAATTATCTTTTCTTATTTTCTCCAACTTTTCTATTTCTTCCATTAGTTCCATATAATATCGGCACTCCTTTTAACAGTTGGTTAGTTATGTGTAGCCGAAATTACTTTATCTTAAACATATATTAAGAGATTAGCTTCAAACCTACTGCTGCGGAAAGAATCATACTAATAAATAAAATCCGGCGCCAGTCTTTTGACTCCCCATAAACAAACATGCCAACGAGTGCACTACCAATTGTTCCCATGCCTGTCCAAACTGCGTAGGCTGTACTCATTGGTAATGATTCCATAGCAACGGATAAAAAAATAAAACTCATACTAAATCCACCAATCAGTGTTATGAAGGCATTCCATCTCTTTCCTTTATTTACTTTATTGATTCCTGTTACACCAATAACTTCACCCACACCGGCAATCACCAAAAATAGCCATGCCATCATTCATGCTCACCTTCATTCTCCGGTTCTTCGGTAATCATTTTAAGGCCAATTACACCGCACAATAACAATAGAATTAAAAATACTTTCATACTACTAAACGGTTCACCAAATACAGTAAAATCAAAAATAACGGTTCCAGCAGTCCCCATTCCCGTGAATACCGCATAGGTCGTCCCTACTGGTAATTTTTTAGAAGCGACAATTAAAAAATGCATACTAGCATATATGGCAATCGCCGTTAGTATCCATGTTCCAACATTATAAGCATGTTTTAAACCAACAACCCAACCAATTTCAAACAAACCGGCAATAAACACCAAATTCCAATCCTGTTTCATTGTTACATACCTCCAATTCTGTTTTCACATTGTTTGTTGCTTTTCGATTTCGTAGTTGATGTAAACTGCGACGTAACTTTAGCGTGACTTTCACCCCTTCTATATAAGATGAGTGCTAATCCAGCGCTGCGGAAAAATACTCGCTTTCCATGGGGAACGCTTCAGCCTCCTCGGAAGAAAACCACTTCCTTTGGTGTCTTCAGACTGTTCCTTTTCCCATTGGAGTCTTGCATTTTTCCGCAGCTTGGAATAGCTTTCTGTTCAGGTGATAAGAACTCCTCGATACGTTAATTTTATGGGATATAACCACTTGATAATCAGAAAATCTCTACCAGCGTAGGCAGAATACGCAGACTCCTGCGGGAACAGCACGTGTCTGAAGACCCCGCAGCGGTGTTTTTTCCGCGAGGCAGGTTAAGTACGCGACGTCCTGTCGCAACACCTGCACTAGCACGTCCTGTGCGTCGAAGGCTGAAGCCGTGCCCGCGGAAAGCGAAGTATTCTGCCGAAGCGGAGTTCAAGCACAATCATCATTAGAACCGGAAAAAACGTCATGAAAGAGAATTTTCACTACTGCGCATTTTATATCTATTGTTACAAAAACAACAATTTCTTAGAAAACAACCTTAAGAAAATAAAATAAGCCCGGGACGATATCCATCTACAGATATCCTCCCGGGCTTTTGTCCCTCCGTGTACACGTTCGTGCGTTTTCTCTCGGACCAGACCAAATAAGTTTGCGGAACCCTAGAAAACCTCATATGAGTGTAGTATAACCTGCATCCAATTGAAAGTCAATCATGGCTGGAAAAATTCGCCTCCATCTCTTTTAGTTGAACTTTTAATTCAGCAACATCTTTTTCACTGACACGTTTCTCGCCATAGCGGACCCGTTGATAAACAGCAAGATCGGCATCTATTCCAACCCGTTTAAACCAATCTTCCACTGTTTCTGAAGCATTACGGCCATACCCATTTTTAACAGCATTTTCCTCAAATTGATATACCATTTTTCGAATGGGATGATGGGGTTTATTAAAATAACCTCCAAACAGCTTATTCATGAATGATTGTCCCTTTTGTCGATCATCGTCTAAATCACCATACGCAACCGCTTCTGTTACTCCCGTTTGATGTTGCACTAAAAACTGCTTTTTCAAATTACGGACGACTAGCAAAATCACAAATGCCGCAATTATAAGCGCAATCCCCCAATAGATAAAAGGTAACACTTTTTCTAAATAAGATGCATCTCCCTGCTCCATCTGGTTCAACTGTTCTTGCTGCTGACCCATTGGTGAGGAATCATCTGGCAATTCCACTTTATCAAAATCTAAAAATTGGAAGAGAAACGCAGACTTACTTGCTACTATTGCCGCAACGTAACTAAGTCCTTCACCGATTTTTATAAAAACAAAGCGACCTGTATCAAATAAAGAGAATATAATTACTGTTCCAGCTGCAAACACACTGAGAATAAGTAGCCACAATTTTTTATCAAACCGGCTTTCTTCTTTTGTGATGACAGTCAAATGACTACTAATATACCCAACTACCATCATTAAAAATTGCAAGAAAGTATACACAATAATTTGATAGTCATTTAGTAACAGCATAAATCCAGTACCTAACACTAACGTAATTCTTATATATGTATTTTCCCGCTCTAAAATCGTTTCACCACGTATATTAATGTAGCGCCAAGTTAAAACAGCAGGGAAAACAATACTTAAGCCGATTGGAAAACCACATACAATAAAAATTGCGATTAGACCTGGTGCCGTCAGGATATACGGCAAATAATTATTCATAAATCGTGTATAAACAGAAAAGAGAAAACAAATCCCGAAAACTAAAGCTAGATAAAGCCCGTATGGGACCCACTGATAATAATAGTTCATAAAAGGTAGGCATATAAAAAATAAAATGATGGCTTCGCTCATAAAATGATACGCATATGTTATAATTGGATGTTTATTTTGCATGATCAAACCCATCCTTTGCCCATTGGTTTATAAATGCACCATCTTCTGCTGATTCTACATGAAAGATATGCTTTTGCCTCCATTTATTGATAATCTGGTTTGCTTCAAATGGCAGTTCACCAATGATAATAATTGTTTTTGATTTGGAAAAATTCTGCCCAACACGAAATAACATTTGCGTAAACGGGACAACCATTGCCTGTGGATGAATGCGTGCTAACATCTCCAGTGCCTGTACATAGTGTGTCTTTCCTTCCCCTTCCGGCATGACTACATACGGCGTTTTACCAGGCTTTCGTGCATTAATCGCGATTTGATACGGAATTCCCTTTTCGGTCGCATATTGACATAAGTATGCAGTATATGCGAGTAATTTTTCCAAATCCTTATTCAGCTGTCCTGTATTACGTCCATGCTTGATCCCAATATTAACGATAAATACATAGGACATATCTACAACCCTATCATAAACATTCGTTTGCAACTCCTGCGTTTTAGCACTTGCCTTCCAGTTAATCCGGTGGAATGGGTCACTATAGCTATACGCTCTTGTTCCACGAGGGCTTTGCACATCTTCAAATGGGGAGAAGTTCGTCTGTTGTGAGCCTGGTGTCACGTAAGATAATAATTCTAATCCGTTTACTGGAAGCGGCTTTGGGAAAACAACATATTCCATATAAAAAAACGGATTGTATTTTAATGTCACTGTATCAAAATTGAATAAATGAGGAAATCTATATTGGATATTTTTCACCCTTGATGTTCCCCGTTTCTCCGCTTGAATCGGCAGTGTTATCGTAACTTTTCCTTTACCAATTACAGATAATGGCATGTGAAATTGATTCCAATACTTACTAGTTGCTTCAACATATTTTGTTGCTTGAATGGCTGGTTCTGTTTGAAACTGAAATTCCCCATTAACGATTGGAAAAATGGAACGGTTTTGAAATTCAAAGGTCATCTTTGTTTCATCACCCGGAAATAGACGTATCACTTGCCGTTTGTTATTTAATTCCAATTTTTCACCAATTTTTTTACCATACCATTTGTTTAACACGAGAAAAGCAGTAAACAAGCCAACTAACAGAAACAGTACTGGCTTCTTAAAGAAGAAACTAATCGCAATCAACACAACTATTGCTGCTAACAAATAGTCATTATTTTTACTATTTGTCGAGCCGAATTCCTTTTGCCACATCATGTTTGATCGACTCCAACTTCAACAGGAACTTCTACTTCGGCAATGATCTCTTCCACAACCTGTAGGGGGGTCTTTTTAATTGAGCCTTCCATCGATAAAATGAGACGATGTTCGAACACATACGGGACTAATACTTTTACATCATCTGGACTGACATAATCCCTGGAGTGTATAAATGCCCGAGCCTGTGCTGCCCGCATAAAAGCAAGTGTCCCCCGCGGGCTAATTCCTAGTTCGACATCAGCATGGTCACGAGAATGCTGTACTAATGCTAACAAATAATCAGCTACCACCTCTGATACAGTTACATGCTTTATTTCTTCTTGCAATGAACCAATCTCTTCTAATGACAAGGATGCTTCCAGCTTTTCAAAAGGATCATTTGCCCGGTATGTATGTAGAATACGTTTTTCTTCTTCGTTCGTTGGATAACCTAAATCAATTTTAAATAAGAAACGATCCAGTTGTGCTTCAGGTAATGGAAATGTACCATAATTGCTTTCCACCGGATTTTGCGTCGCAATAACTAGAAATGGTGTATTTACTTGTACAGTTTCCCCATCAATCGTTGTTTGATATTCTTCCATTACTTCCAATAGACTTGACTGTGTTTTGGGAGTAGCACGGTTAATTTCATCGGCCAGTAAAATATTTGTCACAACTGGTCCGACACGTAATTCAAATTCTTGTGTTTTAGGATTAAAGAAACGAATCCCCGTGACATCACTCGGTAAAACATCCGGGGTAAATTGCACCCGACTAAATTCTCCATCTATCACCTTTGCAAAACTTTTCGCCAGTTTGGTTTTACCCGTACCAGGAACACTTTCAAGTAAAACATGCCCCTGTGCAAGCAAGGCAATAACTAATAAATCAATAACCTCTTCTTTCCCAAAAATTACGCCGTTTAAATTCTTTTTCGCTTGATTTAATTTTTCCATTCATCTGTCAACCTTTCAAAATTTAGATAATTACTACTATTATTGCATATTTTTTATCAGATAAAAAGATTTATTGGGACAAAGATCCTGGCCACGTGTCCCAGTAGACATCGTATAGATAGTTTGTTACTGTCATATTAGTCAAACCTAGTTTGTGATAATTGTTTGAACAAAATATCATTAAGTCAACTTTGGCGAGTTTTAATGATAAAATAAACATTAACAATAATGTGAGGTGTTTCAATGAATAGTAAAAAATCGCCATTTAAATTTATTGTAATTATAACGTTAATTATTATTGCAATAATCGTTGCTTTAATTGTCCTCAGCAACCAAAATTCTGACTCTGATACAGAGGAAGGCAAACCATCTGATAACCAGCCATCAATTGAGGGACAGCCTACATATGGAGACACAGATGCTCCCGTTTCAATTGTTGAATTCGGAGACTTCATGTGCCCCGCTTGTAAGATTTGGGGAGAAAACTTTTTCCCGCAAGTAGTTAGTGATTATGTTGATACAGGGAAGGCAAAAATTTCATTTGTAAATGTATTATTTCACGGTGCACAATCAGAGTTAGGTTCATTGGCTGCTGAATCTGTTTATAAACAAAATCCGGATGCATATTGGGATTTCCATCACGCACTTTTCAACGAACAACCAAGTGAAAACCATGATAGTGAATGGTTAACACAAGAGAAAATAATGGAAGTGGCAAAGGATATTCCGGAGATCGATACAAAACAATTAAAAGAGGGTATGGATAATGAATCAGCAATGGATGAGGTTAACAGAGACACCAAATTAGTAAATAAATTTGATGTTAAACTTACACCATCAATCATGGTCAATGGGACAACCATTGAAGATCCGTTTGATTATGATGAAATTAAAAATGCAATTGAAAATGCGTTAGAAGAAGGTAAATAAGATATGAGCAAAGCTGATTTTAAACAGTATTCCCTTTATTTTGCTTGGATCGTTTCTATCGTTGCAACACTTGGAAGCCTTTATTTCAGTGAAATTCGCGGTTTTATCCCCTGTGAACTTTGTTGGTATCAACGAATTCTTATGTATCCCTTAACATTGATACTAGGGATCGGTACTTTTCAAAATGATCACTCTGTCAAAAAATATGTACTCCCACTCGCGATCATTGGCTGGTTTACTTCACTCTTTCACTATTTGGAGCAAAAAGTTCCGGGGTTTGCAAAAATCAAACCATGTGCAGATGGCGTTCCATGTAGTTCTGAGTATATTAATTGGCTTGGCTTTATGACCATACCTTTATTAGCATTTGTAGCATTTACGTTCATCATTGTACTAATGCTGTTCATAAAGTCACCAAATAAAGTCAAATAATAACGAAGGTGCATTTCATAAATTGAAATGCACCTTTTTTACTTGTTACCTTTGACGATCCTTACTTTTTTAATCTGATAGCCTTCTATTTCTTCAACAATAAATTGATACCCACCATATTCAATCACTGTACCTTGTTTTGCATCCAAATTGTTCGTAATAATCCAGCCGCCAATTGTATCAACTTCATCATCTTCTAAGTCAGTACCAAATAAATCATTAATTTCATCTAACAATACTTTTCCCGCAACGATTGTCTCCTTGTCATTGATCTTTTCAACCATTGGCTTCTCATTAAAATCAAACTCATCACGAATTTCACCAACAATTTCCTCTAATATATCTTCAACCGTTACTAACCCAGCCGTTCCACCATACTCATCAATGACGATTGCCATATGAATCCGTTCCTTTTGCATTTTAATAAGAACCTGTTTTATCGGGGTTGTCTCTGATACATGGATAATAGGCCGAATTAAAGGAACAATGGATTCTTCTTTATTGTTAAGATGATTTGTAAAAAGCTCCTTAATATTTACTAATCCTACTACATGGTCTTTATCCCCCTCAACAACAGGATATCTTGTGTATTGTCCCTCTTGAACAACAGTGATATTTTCCTTAACATCACTATCCTTAAAAAAACAAATCATTTCTGTCCTGGGCACCATAATTTCTTTAGCTACTCGATCATCAAATTCAAATACATTATTAACATACATCATCTCAGCTTGATTAATTTCGCCACTCTTATAACTTTCCGATAGTATGAGCCGTAATTCTTCTTCGGATAGGGCTACTTCACTTTCACTTACTGGTCGAAAACCAAACATACGAATGAATAAACGAGAAGAACTGTTAAGTAGCCAAATAAATGGAAACAACACTTTATAAAACAATATCAGTGGTTTCGCGAGTGTCAATGTAACAGCTTCTGCACGTTGGATTGCAATAGACTTTGGCGCCAATTCACCAACAACAACATTTAGAAAAGTGATGATAAAAAATGCGATGGCAAACGATAGAAACGATGATACAGCAGTATTCAATTCTAATTTTTCAAAGATCGGTTTTATCAAAGTTTGAACTGTCGGCTCACCTAACCAACCTAGCCCTAATGCCGTAACCGTTATCCCTAATTGTGTAGCAGATAAATACGCGTCTAAATTGTCAATGATTTTCTTTGCGTGTTCTGCATTTTTATTCCCTTCTGCAATTAATTGATCTATTCTTGTTGCCCGAACCTTGACAATAGAAAATTCAGTCGCTACAAAAAAAGCAGTTAAGACAATTAAAATTATAATTAGAATTACATTAATGATTTCCAATGTGTTTCCCTGCATTCTATTTGCAGGTATTCACCTCCTCTTAAACTAAACATCTACACAACATCACGGATAATTCACCTTTTTAAAACATATCTTTTAATAAGAAGCAATTGGACAAGTATAAGTAGGTGATTGTTCCGTATGATTCAAAAAATAATTTCCATCATTTCTGGCAGCATTTTTGTAGCAATTGGTATCAATTATTTTCTCATCCCTAACCATTTGTTAGATGGCGGTATTATTGGCCTGGGGCTAATCTCCAAGTATACTTTAGGATTAAAACCAGGATTAACGATTATCGTTTTGAGCCTCCCTTTGTATATCATTGCTTGGTTTCGTTATCGTACTTATTTTTACAACGGGTTGCATGGATTATTAGTCTCATCATTTTTTATTGATTATTTTCACCCATTATCGCAAATGCATACAGCACCAATTTTAATTAGCTCACTATTTGGGGGATTGATGATTGGAACAGGAATAGGGATCATGATGCTAACAAAAACAAGCACTGGTGGAACAGATTTATTAGCTTTAATGCTAGCCAAACTAACATCACTTAACGTTGGTATTTTTATTCTTCTAATGGACAGTTTAGTTATCTTGTTTGGATGGATCGTCATTCAGGAGGCAACAATTACATATTCGGCAATTCTTGTTTTCATGGTTGGGCTAACGACTTATGTTATTACAAGTTGTTTTACCTTTGAAGAGGAAAGCAGCTAACTGAGTTAGCTGCTTTTTATTATTTATCTTCTTTTTTGCTACTGTGATCTTTCTTAAGCATTCGAATGAAGGCTACTAGAATTAGCAGCAGTATCACTGTAAATGGCAGAGCTGAAATGAGTGATGCTGTTTGTAAAGCATCCAATCCACCAGCAAGCAGTAACACAACGGCAATCGCTGTAATAAGTACTCCCCATATGATCTTAACGAATAAAGCTGGATTTAGGCTTCCTTTTGATGTCATACTGCCTAAAATATAAGTTGCTGAATCTGCAGATGTAACTAAAAATGTAAAGATCAAAAATAACGATAAGATGGACAGCACATTTGTGAATGGCATATTACCAAATGTTTGGAATAACGCAACAGCCATATCTTTATCCACCGCTTCAGCAATTTGTGTGCCATTATTTAAATCACTAAAAATCGCTGTTCCGCCAAATGCAGCGATCCACAGACAAGCGATCACTGGCGGGACAATCAACACACCAAACACAAATTCGCGAATCGTTCTTCCTTTTGAAACACGAGCAACAAACGCACCTACAAATGGTGACCAAGCAATAGCCCAAGCCCAGTAAAAAATTGTCCAATCACGAACCCATGTCCCACCTTGATAAGGTGTCAATCGCAAACTGTACTGGACAAAATTGGTTAGATAATCACCCAAGCCTAAGACAAACGTATTCAGTATAAATACAGTAGGTCCGGCAAAAAAGACAAATACAAGCAACAAAAGACATAGCCCCAAATTTAAGTTACTGAGCCATTTAATTCCTTTATTTAAACCCGTACTTGAAGATAATAAATACGTAATTAACATGACACCGGCAATCACAATTTGAATCCAAATTGAGTTTGGTACATCAAATACAGTGTGAAGGCCACCATTCATTTGCAAAATACCTAATCCCAATGATGTCGCAACCCCCATTACTGTTGCGATAACTGCTAGGGAATCTATGGTATTGCTTACACCCCTGTTCTTACCAACGACCGGTTTAATTGAAGTAGAAATTAGCCCCTTCTTCTCTTTTTTAAATTGCAAGAAAGCAATAATTAAACCAACAATCGCAAACACGGACCATTGACTTACGCCCCAGTGAAAAAAGGCATACCCCATTGCGACTCTTGCCGCTTCTTCTGTCTGAGCCTCTAAGCCTGGAAATGGCGTCTTAAAGAAATGACTCATTGGTTCGGCAACTCCCCAGAAAACAAGTCCTGCACCGAAGCCAGCTGAAAATAACATTCCAATCCAGGTAAAGAAAGGATATTCTGGTCGAGAACTCTGTGGTCCCAAGCGAATTTTCCCATATTTACTGATAGAGATCCCTACTAAAAATAAAACAAAAATAAATACTGCCAACAAGTAAAACCAGCCAAAATTTATCGTTGTGAAATTAAAAAGTCTTTCCGCTACAGCACCAAATTTTTCCGGCACTATTGCCCCAATAATAACTAAGAGCAAAACAATAATTGCGGATACAAAAAATACGGGATTTTTATATGTGTGTTTTTTCATTACAAGTCCTTTCCAATGCTGAATTTTTTATTCTATGTATGAGTAGTTACAGTTTAACATATAAAATGTACCCGCTTTCAAGTCAGATAAAACATATTTTATGAAAAAAATAGAATTTTATGCGGTATATTGCTGATAAATACGCCTGCGATTCCTGTTAAATAAAGGCTGTTTTCTGCACAATATATATAAAATGCGATGTAACTGCTGGGATCTTTTTCTATAACCCGCCGTCCGGGATCGCTCCGGGTGGATGCTTTCCGCGTCAGCATCCCCGAGAAAACCACTCTGCGGAGTCTTCGGACACGTACTGTTCCCGCAGGACAAGGAAGGCTTCGTCAGCGATGCATCGCACGAAGAAAAAATGCTTTTCTTTTTCGAGGAGTCACTACCCTCCACTCACCCGGACTAGTGAAGTGGTAGGATACTTATAGAACACTTTCCACTACAGCTAATGTTAGTAAATGCAATACCAGTGGAGGAAATACACGTAGACTCCAGCGGGAGGAAAGGCCTAGGTGAGACCCCGCAGAGCGGCAGCTCGAGGAGGCTCAGCAGCCGCCCGCGGAAAGCGTAGTGTATTTCCGGAACGGCGGAATAGCAATTTTGTAGTTACGTCGCATTATATATCAACTACGGAATTTAAAAAACAACAAACGTTACAAAAAGAGACTAAATAAACAAAAGATGACTTCCAAATTAGAAGTCATCTTTTGTTTATTCTCCCCGAAACGTACCTTCAAACATAAATTCTTCAACCTCATTACGATTTGAAGGTTTTTCTCGTTCTTGAAATTGTTCAAGTAATAAATCCTTTTCCCCTTTATATCCTAAAGCAACAATTGCATGAACGGCATAATTTTCAGGGATATTTAAAACTTCTTTTGCTTTATCACGATCAAATCCACCCATAGCATGTGTAGCTAGACCTTTTCTTGCTGCTTCCAATGCCAAGTAACCCCAAGCAGCTCCTGTGTCAAATGCATGGGTAGGATTGTCTCCCCCAGTAAATTCGGAATCCGTTTTTGATACAACAGCTACTAATACTGGTGCTTTGTCACACCATGCAACATTACCTTCATATATAAACGAAAGGAATTTTTCCCGATATTCTTGTGAACGTGCGGTAATAAACCGCCATGGTTGAATATTTGCTGCTGATGGTGCCCACCGTGCCGCTTCAAAGACACTATGAAGAACATCGCGAGGTACCTCCCTGTTTAAAAAGGATCTTGGCGACCAACGTTTTACAAAAATTGGATCGATATCGTGTGATGCTTTACGAAACTCTTTTACCTCGTACATGA
This sequence comes from Virgibacillus sp. FSP13, assembly GCF_054048505.1. Classification (NCBI taxonomy): domain Bacteria; kingdom Bacillati; phylum Bacillota; class Bacilli; order Caryophanales; family Bacillaceae; genus Virgibacillus; species Virgibacillus sp. FSP13. The sequence continues at coordinate 112,622 of NZ_JBSVKG010000010.1, forward strand.
TGACGCCTCCTAATCTCTCTACTGTTATAAGGAATAAGTTCCGAAGCAATTATACATGCTTTGCTTACTTTTTAAAACCCTTTTACTTAATATAACTGTCTTATTAAGTATATTTCATCCAGCATCCTGTACTAGCACCAAAAAGCGCATGATTTCTAAGAAACCATACGCTTTAAAAGTATATTCCAAATTAACGTGTAAACTGTTCTTCCTCCGTTGATCCTTTTAATGCACCCGTCGATGATGTTCCTCCTGATATCACTTGGGCAACTTCATCAAAATAACCTGTCCCAACCTCACGTTGGTGACGTGTTGCACTATAACCATATTGTTCACTCGCAAACTCTGCTTGTTGTAATTTCGAATAGGCAGCCATCCCATTATCCTTATAATCTCTAGCTAACTCAAACATGCTATGATTCAATGCATGGAATCCTGCTAACGTAACGAACTGAAATTTGTAGCCCATTTTTCCGAGTTCCTGCTGAAACGCGGCAATTTCATCATTCGACAGTTTCCGTTTCCAATTAAAAGATGGTGAACAATTATATGCTAACAATTTTGCTGGATATTTTTCATGAATCGCATCCGCAAATTTTTGTGCTTCCTGTAAATTAGGTTCTGAGGTCTCACACCATACAAGATCAGCATAAGGCGCATAAGCAATTCCACGACTGATTGCTTGATCAATTCCAGCATTTGTTTTATAAAATCCTTCAGCAGTGCGTTCACCGGTCATAAAGGCTGTGTCATATGGATCAACATCACTGGTTATCAAATTAGCAGCATTGGCATCGGTTCTCGCCACAATTAATGTTGAAGTTCCCATCACATCGGCTGCAAACCGTGCTGCAATTAAATTTCGTACAGCCGTTTGTGTAGGTAGTAAAACTTTACCACCTAAATGACCACATTTTTTCTCCGAAGAAAGCTGATCTTCAAAGTGAACGGCAGATGCACCAGCTTCGATCATTGCCTTCATTAATTCAAAAACATTCAATTGACCACCGAATCCCGCTTCCGCATCTGCGACAATTGGAGCAAACCAATCAGTTTCTTCATTTCCTTCAGCATACTGAATCTGATCCGCACGATGTAATGCTTGGTTAATACGTTTCACAACATTTGGGACACTATTTACCGGGTATAAACTCTGATCAGGATACATTTGTCCTGCCAAATTCGCATCAGCCGCAACTTGCCAACCACTCAAATAAATAGCTTTTAATCCCGCTTTTACCTGCTGTACCGCTTGATTACCTGTCAATGCTCCCAGTGCATTGACAAATTCTTCCTCATTCACTAATTTCCACAGCTTTTCTGCTCCATTTTTTGCTAATGTATGCTCTATATCAATCGATCCCCGCAAACGAATAACATCTTCTGCAGAATATGGGCGTTCAACTCCAACCCAACGCATTTCATTTTCCCAATTATTTTTCAGCCGATTAATTCTAGTTTGTTCCATCATTCATTTCCCCCTCTAATTAAATTTTCATATGCAGGTATGGTTAAAAACTCAGCGAAACTCTTTTGGTGTATTAAATCATCAAACAGTTTAGCTGCTTGATTCATGTTCTTTATATCATCTGTATTTTGTTGGATTTTAGCTAGCTCTTCTTTTGTAATTTGTTCAACAAGGTCATACGTTATATTTCGTCCATCTTCCAAAATACCCTTAGGATGTCGCACCCATTGCCAGACTTGAGCACGGGAAATCTCCGCTGTTGCTGCATCTTCCATTAAATTATTTAGTGGAACAGCCCCCCTACCTTGTAGCCATGCAGCAATATACTGGATGGCTACATTGATATTTGTCCGCAAGCCTTTCTCGGTAATCTTTCCTTTAGGGATCTCCAGCAAATCTTCTTGTATAACTTTTACATCCTCCCGTTTCATAAAAATTTGATTGGAGGTTGGCATTTGCTGATCAAAAATTTCCCTTACTATGTCAACCATTCCCGGATGTGCTACCCATGTTCCATCATGGCCATCTTTTGCCTCACGTTCCTTATCTGATCGAACTTTTTGAAAAGCCTCCTGATTTGCCTCATCATCGTTCTTAACTGGAATTTGCGCAGCCATCCCACCGATTGCTGAAGCATTCCGTTTATGACACGTTTGAATAGCCAGTAATGAATATGCTCGCATAAAAGGGGTTTCCATTGTGACCACCGACCTGTCTGGCAATATCACTTCAGGGTGCTGCTGAAACTTCTTTATATAACTAAAAATATAGTCCCACCGCCCACAATTTAGGCCTGCAGCGTGGTCTTGCAACTCATACAAAATTTCATCCATTTCAAATGCAGCTGTTATAGTTTCAATTAATACAGTGGCTTTAATTGTTCCTTGAGAAATTCCAAGTTCATTCTGGGCAAAAATAAAGACATCATTCCATAGACGTGCTTCTAAATGATTCTCTATTTTGGGCAAATAAAAATATGGTCCTGTTCTACGTTCCAACAACTCTTTTACATTATGAAAAAAATAAAGGCCAAAATCTACTAAGCTAGCTGATAACGAATTACCGTTAATCGTGATGTTTTTTTCTTCAAGATGCCACCCTCTAGGACGAACAATAATAACAGCTGTTTGCTCGTTCAATGAATACTGTTTTCCGTTGTCACCTTGAAAATCAATTTGACGGCGAATCGCATCCTTTAAATTAATTTGTCCATTTATCACATTCATCCATGTAGGTGATGTGGCGTCCTCAAAGTCGGCCATAAATGTTTTTGCTCCCGAGTTAAGTGCATTAATAATCATTTTCCGATCAACTGGTCCGGTTATCTCTACACGACGATCCTGTAAATCTTTAGGGATTGGTGCAACCGACCAATCCGCATTTCGAATGTTTTCTGTTTCTGCTAAAAAACACAGTTGCTTACCCTTATTTAAATTTTCCTGTATTTGCTCCCTTATCGCTAATAGGCTTTTTCGTCGTTCATCAAAATGGTGATGCAACTTTTCAAGAAAAGTCAGCGCTTCATCCGTTAAAATTTCATCATACCCTGTCTTTAATTCACCTTTAATTTGAATTTCTCCATTCTTTATTAACATAAAATGTACATCCTCTCTTGTTATAAAACAAATAACGTTTATTTATTGTGTTATATAACATAATATGCAAAAAAATTAATCCTCTTCCTTTTTTGATAAACAATAATCACACTCAAGCAAATAATTTTTGGCATTAACTGGTTTTCCACATTCCTGACATTTAACATAAGAAGTTGTTTTATTCATCATTATCACCACCTTTTTATATAACAGATTTAATAATTATTATTTTGTTATATTACAGTCTATTCTGTTTTTGAGAAGATTGCAACCCCTATTTTCAAAAAACTAAAATATTTTAAAAAGGGAGATTCATAATACTGTAACATCAAACAAGTTGTAATACATTTTCAGAAAAAAAATAAGAGGTACATATGCAATGTACCTCTTATATAAAAAACAAATATTCTATTCATTGTCTTTTGGCTTTCCTAATTGCTTCAAATCATCAATTAGTTCGTCTTGTACTTGCCCATCCAAAGCAAACTGAATCCCATAATTGTATTCATCAAGATGTGCTTTACTCCAAATTATTTCTCCTTGTACCAAATATTCATTGTCATTTAACGTAAACCGAATTAACACCTTAATATCGCTTTCGTTGGACATTGCTAACGTTGTAGATAATTTCATACCATTTAAGCTAAGATCGACAATGTTTGCCTCTCCTTCATATGATTCAACACTATCTCCATTGACTTCATCAATTGTGAAAAATGCCTTTATAGGGCTCAAAATTCATAACGGAAAGCTTCATCTCGTTTATATCGCATAGAAAAAAACACCTTCAAAATAGATTAATAATAAAATGAACTGCTGTTGACTTATCGTAGAAAGAATTCTGAAGTTTTCTAGTCATTGGGCGTAGGAGTTGGACATGGTTCGTTCTGCCTGAAAACAAATTAGGATCAACCTTACCTTTGAAAAATCGTGCTCACAAACGTAGGCGGATGATTTCTGCTGAAACCACCCGCCTACATTTTTTTCCACTTATTTAACTCTTCTTACATGACCAGAGAAGTGCTTACTCCAATAAGGATTTGACATGCTTTCAACAGCTACACCTGATGAACTTTGTGACCCGATAAATTTACCGCCACCAACATAAATCCCAACATGTCCATTTGTTTTATACGTATTAAAGAATACTAAATCGCCTGGTTGAATGTTGCTATATGATACCTTTGATCCCGTACCAGATAATGCTGAAGTAGTTGCAGGAAGTGATTTTCCTGCTTGAGAATATGCCCACGAAACAAATCCAGAGCAGTCAAATCTACCATTTCGAATATCACTTGCAGTACGTCCACCGCCAAACACATAGACAGAATTACCGATGTATTTGTAGCCAGCACTTATAGCTGCGCCAACATTTCCGCTTGGTGCCGGTGCTGATTTGGTTGAGCTTGAATTCGTTAGAGTTGCAGAACCATTATCACTAGACCCCACTACTGCGTTATCATTAGATTCCATGCTTTCGCGAATATCTGCTTCTAATGCGGCAAGGTTACTATCCTTGCTTTGTAAATGTGACTTCATTTCTTTTAGTTCTGCTTCTTTATCTTTTAATTCTTGTTTTGCTGCTTCATTCTGTTCCTTTTGTTCTAAAATTGTATCCTGGATAGCTTCTTGTTCCGATTTCATATCGGTTAATTCAGTTAGCTTTTCCTTTACAGAATCTTGTTTTTTCTCTACTGCTTTTTTATCTTCTTCCTGTTGCTCCATTAAATCAGCGTCAGCGTCGGATATTGTAGAAACTGCTGAGGCACGCGTAATGAAATCACCAAAACTTTTGGATCCGAAAAGAACTTCCAAATATTTAATGTCTCCACCGTTTTTTTGGTATGCTACAATCCGATCTTTCATAATTTCATAGCGTTCAGCAATTTTATCTTCTAGTTTCTCTATTTCGTTTTCTAGGCTATTTACCTCTTTTTTCGTACTTTTAATTTTGTCCTCTGTTTTTTCCATTTGTTTTTTATTTTCAGCTAATGCATCATCAACTCTAGCAATTTTTGCATTCAAATTCTCCAACTCTACTAAAACATCGGCGATTTTAGATTCTGCATCAGATAGATTTGCTTTAATATCTGCCCGTTCGTCCTGAATTTGCTGTACTGACTTTTCAGCGTGTGCCGTATTACTAAAAAACGCACTAGTCAAACCGACCACTGCAACAGTAGTCATTGTCGCTATCTTATTCTTCAACTTCTTTTCCCCGCTTCCCTATCACTACCGCAAATCTCTATGTATTAAAATTCCTTCTTAAGCAGTAATGTGATTTTTTTATATTTAATCTATGTAATTTATTATCTTAACTAATTCGTAGTATATCATCTTAAAATGACAATCATGTAATATGAATATTACATTTATGTTTCAATTGTGACGTTAACCCCCTTTTTTCGTTACATTTTTCACTTTTTCTAACAAAAAAGTCTACCAATAAATAAATGGTAGACGATAAACGAGTACATACATGGGTAATTTCACCTAAGTAATAAGCAGTTATTTTACGAGGTCATGTTTAAACGCATAAATAACTGCTTGTGTTCTATCTTGAACATCAAGTTTTCCAAGGATATTGCTTACGTGCACTTTCACCGTTTTCAAAGCAATAAATAGCTGATCGGCAATTTCCTGATTGGTTTTCCCATCGGCAATATGCAAAAGGATTTCCATTTCTCGATCGGTTAATTGACTATGCGGTTCATCAGCAGGTTTTTCGCGCATTCTTGTCATGATTTTCCCGGTAACTTCTGGTTCCAAGATGGATTGCCCTTGATATGTTGAGCGAATCGCTTTGGCAATTTCATTCGCCTTTGATGTTTTTAACATATAACTTGTTGCTCCAGCTTCCAGCGCAGGATACACTTTCTCATCATCAAGAAAGCTAGTAACAATAATAATTTTGGCTTCGGGCCATTTGTCGATAATCTGTTTAGTCGCCTCGATACCATCCATTTTTTTCATCACAAGGTCCATTAAAATAATATCTGGTTTTAACTCTAATGCTTTTTGAACTGCAGTACCGCCATCATCAGCCTCTGCCACAACTTCAATATCAGGTTGTGCAGAAAGATAAGCGGATACACCGATTCGAACCATTTCATGATCATCAGCAAACAATACGTTAATCATCATTCTCATCCTCTTTCTTTACTAACGGTACTTTGACTTCCAACCGTGTCCCTTGATCTGGCAGGCTGATGACTTTTAATGTTCCACCTACCTCATATGCCCGCTCGCTCATATTTTGCAGGCCATAAGAACTAGCTCGAGCTTTTTCTACATCAAAACCAATACCATTGTCGACGACTCGTAAAATAATTGTGTCATCCCGTTCAATTAACATCACACTTAGTGTAGTAGCTTTCGCATGCCTCAATGTGTTAGATACAGACTCTTGAAGAATCCGGAACAACTGATCTTCAATTCCTTTGGCAACATTGAATGATTCTACCTTCCAATCAATCTCCATTGGAACCTTTTGGGTAAGTTCAACTAATAGTTCTTCGACACCTTCTTGCAATGATTTTCCTTTTAATGCAGCTGGTCTTAGATGAAGAAGCAATGCGCGCATTTCAAGCTGGGACTGATGGATCATTTTTTCGACCATTTGCAGTTGGTGTTTAAGTGTGTCATCTTTTGGCGGGTTCGATTCATTGATCGCAGACATCATCATGGATACAGCGAACAATTGCTGACTGACAGAATCATGTAACTCACGAGCCAGTCGATTTCGCTCTTGAATAACAACTTCTTGCAAACTTTTTTCTCGTTCGTTTGCTCGCTCGGTTGCCAAGCTTTGCTTCACTTCTGCTTGCTCATGAAACTTCTGTTGCAATTGTCCCAACTGATTTTGAATTGCAGCGAATTCTTGGTGTGATTCCTCAACGATCGTAATTTTTTGTTCCTTCACCAATTCAGTTAACTGTCGTTCAAGATCGTGCAGTCTTTGTCGCAAACTCCAACCATTTACTATACCGATGATTGCACCAGTAATAACAGGGACAATCACAACTAGGAATAAAAACGGAATATCCACTATATTTCGTTCTAGCAAATCCGACCAATCATCTAGCGGAAAGGCAACAAAAAAGATAATTGCTACCATAACAGTAATAAATAAACACAACATAACTGCTCTTACGGCATGCTTTGTTATCATCTTCATATCCGTTTCACCTCGATATCACCGGATAATAAAGAAGTAATAATTTTGACACGTGGATATGTGGTATCATAGCTTTCCGTTTTGTAGGAAAGAGTCTGGTTCATTAAATGCCAATGATGCTCACCAAGAATATGTGCTCGACCAAAGATGGAACTATGATGAATACTAACTTCCACTTCATATGGTATATAAATCTCAATATTTCCGACGAGATGGCGAATAGAAATTACTGCCGTATCATCAGGTAACACGGTATTGCTTAAATCAATCACCCGATCACCAAATGCACCATGGATGTTTATATCATTCCAGTAGTACGCATGTTCAGCAGTCTTTTGATCACCAAAAGCACGGTGATCAAATAATGGTTCCAATTGAATTAAGGCCTCCGGATTTGATGCATGCTGCCCAGAAATGGAAGGTACAATTCGTTCAGATTCTTTTTTTGATTTCGAATAGTCAAGAATGAACAAAATAATTCCAGCTATAAGCAAGAACCGGACAGCTAACATGTTCAGTACAGAAAATACTAAACCTATCACACCAATCCAAAAAAAGCATTTACCCCATAACCGAAAAAAATTCTTCCAACCAATATATATAAGAAAAGAAAAAAACAGAGCAGAAAAGATCATGCCGCCATGAAAAAAGGCAATTTCAACAATAAAGAGGATCACCCCGACAATCATAATCCAGTTCAGTGTATCCGTTGATAATCTGTGAAACAAAAAGGTGACCCCCTTTCTATGTAATAAACAGACGCAAGAAGCCTCACGTCTGCCTTAGTATATCATGTTTTTATCTAAATCTGGAGCATGGGAACGTTCTCAAGTTAGTTCGCCTTTTCTTGATCCTGCATTTCTTTTTCGAGACGGGCAATTTTACTATCAAATGTGCTGCGGTAATAAGAGCTGTTCACCTTATACTCTAAACCTTCAATATAGTTTTCTAACTCAGCAAAACGAGAATATGGTTTATCAGACGTTTCTTCCATCACTTTATTCATTTGATGGTTAGCATGAGCAACATTTTCACGTCCCATTAGTTCCATACGACGTAAGTGCATGTCCTTTAATTTATGTTTCATTTCTTCATATTTTTGTTCTAAATCCTCAAGTTGATCTACCGCTTCCTGTCTCAGCGTTTTCATTCGATCTGCACGTGCTTGATATTCTTCTTGTTCTTTCAGTGCAAATTGATGCATTTGTTCCTCGCCAGCTTTATCAGCAATAGCAGCCTGTTTCAATCGTTTATCAGCAAGGTCTTGTGCCTTGTGATATTCTCTTGTAAATTCATCTTTAAGTTTATACTGCCTTTCAATTAGCCTTCTTACCTTTTCTTTCTCTTGTTCGCTTTGGCGCAAATATTGATTTAATGCGGCAACTGGGTTCTTCTGTTCCTTTTGATCTAATAGATTGTGAAGATCTGCTGAAATTGAATCTTTAATCCGAGTGAATAAATTTGCCATGTAAATCGCTCCTTTTTCATATTGATATAGTGCTACGTTCTTTTAATTATTCAATTCTGCCCACTGTCTTTCAAAATTTGTAAATGGATCATCATCCACTACTGTTTGTTGTTTCAGGTTATGATCATCTTTTCGCCAGTTTCGGAAAATTAGATACAGAACATATGCTGCTGCAACACCGATTACGGCATAAATATTGGACAAGCCTATACCAAGTACAAAAAGTCCTGCAACAATCCAGGCAATTTTTCCAACTGTTGAATCACTTTTCATAAACTGTTTAAAGATCACATACAGTAACCAAATGCTGACACCAAGTAGAATCATGGGACCTAATGTTGCCAGTAATACTAGCACCGCAACGAGTCCACCTACAAACAATAAAAATTTATTCATTCATTTCTGCCTCCTTTCGTTATCTTGTTTCTATCATACCTAGTAAATGAAAAAACGATAATGAGCCTAAGCTATATTTTGCAGTAGGTCTTGAGTCGTATATTGGACTAGTACTAGCTGAACAAAAAATAACGAACCCATCAAAAGACGAGTTCGCCATTTTTTTAATTTGATTAAGTTCCTACACGATGAAGAATGCTGAAGCGGATTACGAAAATTTCAACGGTTAATTCACTCTTAACAACAAATATATTACATTCTATCTTTCATTATTTCCTCGGCAATTAATTTATATGACATTCTTCTTGCCACGTGGTCATGCGTTATCGTAACAATCATAAATTCATCTACCTGATATGCCTGCTGCAGGTTCTCAAGTTGCTGTTTCACTTCTGTTGGATTCCCGATAATCATTTTTTCTTTGGCTTTATCAACCATCTCTGCCTCTTCGTCTGAAAATGAATAGTTTAGCGCATCCTCAACAGAAGGCACTCCATCGTTTCCTTCTCCTTTAGCACGAAGAACATTCCACAATAAGCTGCTCATGACAATTTCTTCGGCTTCTTTTGTTGTCTCCGCACAAATAACTGTTATAGTTACGATAACCTTTGGTGTTAATGCCGAATGTTTTTGCTTGAACAATTCCTTATAATTGTCAACAATTGCTGGCCCATCTTGATCACTCATGAAGTGACCAAATGTATAAGCCATTCCTTTCTCAGCTGCTAAAATAGCGCTTTTCCCACTTGTACCGAGCATCCATGGTTCTGGTGAAACCTCCGGAATTGGTGTTGGTTTAATTTTCGCATACATGTGATCTTTCGGGAAATTATGATGTATAAAACGCAACAAATCATCAAGTTTTTCTGGAACTTTTCGCACTTGTTCTAAAAAATTATCAGACAGTGCCATTGTAACTTCGGCGGATCCACCTGGTGCTCGCCCAATCCCCAAATCAATACGGTCAGGAAATAAAGTTGCCAGCAAATTATAAGTCTCTGCTACTCTGAACGGTTTATAGTGTGGCAATAATACCGCACCAGCACCAATCCTGATTTTTTCCGTTTTTGCAGCAATAATCCCAATCATAACATCGGGGGTTGGGCATGCTAAACCAGACATATCATGATGTTCCGCAATCCAGTAGCGCGTATAACCCAATCTGTCCCCAAGTTGTGCAAGGTTTATTGAATCCTCAAGCGTTTCTTGAGCTGTTTTTCCGGATGCAATTGGTGCTTGATCTAAAATGCTAAGTTTCATAAATATACCTACTTCCCACTTCAAGTGTATATTAAGACTAATTATAACCTTACCCCTACAGGAAACAAAATGACTTACCCAAACGCAAACGGCAAGTCATCTCGTCCTCACACCCTTATATACCCTGACTTAATACAAAAACTCCAAGACCAATAACAAATATTGAAGCTGCCATTTTACAAATCCAAAATGGTACCTTTAATTGTCCTAGACCAACATATATGTGATTAAAACGATATTTGACCGATCTAAAGAAAGCCGTTATACCTCTGAAAATCAAGATAATCCCCAGTATATAAACGAAAAAAGCCATAGGATCCCTCCTATTCAGTATCTATGTGAATCCTATTATGAATACGCTGCATCCAGTTACACAACAGCTGATAATATTGAGGAAGCATTCCCGAAATTTCAATTGATAAATCCTCATTATATGTATGCACGGTTAAATTACGGTGATCGACCATCCGTAAACCAAGAACAGTTTCGTCTTCACTAAAGACACCAACTTCCCGAAAAGAACGAATAACACCCTTTGGCGAACCAATGTCCAGGCCCTCAACATTATACAAATATTGTTTACCTGCTCTCCAACATGCTTCAAAACTAAATTCGAAGCGCTGAATTGCTGCATCGCGTTCAATAGCGGAAGGGCCTTCAATTTTAACCACCTCATTGAATGTCCTCAAGGCTTTGTTTGCGACTTGAATTCGTTCGAGTAACCTTTCCATTTTATCCCCTCCTTTTTAATTCTATTAATAAGATCCCGATCTGCCTTTGATAAATCGACTAAATCAACACGATATGGAAGGGTTGATTCTTCTATTCTTTCACGGAGTTCAACCCACTTTATTATCGGAATTTCTTCCGGTGATTGAATTGCAACATCAATATCAGAAGTTCTTTTCTCTTCCTTCCGAGCCCATGAGCCAAAAAGATACACATCAGCCGGGATATCCCTTAATGTTGTAACAATTATATTTTTTAGATGCAACAATATCTGATCCCTACTTTGCTGATAAAAGGTCATGGTAATCACCATCCAGTATTTTTTTACTATTGTATCATATTCGATCTGTTTAATTAACGTTCGGCCCGCGACATATAACTGGTACTTATTCTGTGCTTCCGCTTTTATCTATTTATTCTATTCAAGTAATATAAACGAAATGGTATAAACAAAAAGACGAATCCACCCCAAATAAGTAGGTTCGCCTTTTTCAAAGTTAATTCCTTAATACTTCATATCTGAAAGCACATAACGGTACAATAATTGTTCCGTATAGTCTAAAGATGTTTCATGCGTCCTTTCATATGCATGGGAGGAGTCAATACCTGGGCCGATAAGTCCATGAACAATATCATGACCAGCTTTGATCGCCGCCGATGCATCTGATCCATAGTACGGATAAATATCCAATTTATAGCCGATGTTATTTGACTCCGCCAACTCTACAAGATGTTTACGCAACCCAAAATGATACGGCCCACTAGCATCTTTCGCACAAATGGAAACGGTGTATTCATCGGTTGATTGACCATCACCCATGGCACCCATATCAACCGCTAAATATTCGACCGTTTCAGGTGTTATGTTAGAGTTACCACCATAGCCTATTTCCTCATTGTTTGAGATTAGGAAATGTGTCGTATATGGAAGTGTCACACTTTCCTCTTTTAACCGCTTGATCAATTGCAACAAAATCCCGACACTAGCTTTGTCATCCAAATGACGAGATTTAATGAACCCGTTATCGGCAAGCTGAACGCGTGGATCAAATGACACAAAATCCCCGACTCCAATGCCAAGTTCGCGAATATCCTCAGCATTTTCCACCTTCGCATCAATTCGAACTTCCATGTTTTCCTGATTACGTTTAGCGTCTCCAGCATTTTTGTAAACATGAACAGATGTTTGATGCATTAAGATGGTTCCAGTAAAAACTTTACCGCTTGATGTATGGATCTCACAATACTCGCCCTCAATCGCGTTATATTTGAATCCGCCAATTAGGTCCAGACGAAGCCGACCATTATCCTTTACTTCCTTCACCATCGCACCTAATGTATCGACGTGTGCAGTTAACATGCGATGTTCCTTATCATTTTCCCCAGGTAATGTCGCGATTAAGCCACCTTTATGATTACGTTTGGTTTCCACTCGTAGATCTTGTAAAAAATTATCGACATGCTGAATCACTTTTTCCGTATAGCCTGAGGGACTTGGGATCGATACTAACTGTTTAATAATTTCTTTTGTTTCGTTTATTTTTGGATATGTACTCATTATGATTACTCCTCTCAAAATATCATCAATACTGATATTTTACCGCTAATGTCTAAGAAAAAAAAGAATTTACTGAGATTTACCTGATCTCCTTTTCTTCACTACTATATTTGTCTAATAATGAACGATTCCTTTGTGTTTTTTGTATGCTTTGCTGTTTTCGAATAAACTTCCTAACTTCATCTTGAGTAAGCCCAATCTGTTTCGCTATTAGGATTAAGGACACCCAATCATCATCAATCAGTTTCGTTTTTGCTTCCCCCATCACTTCCATTATTTAATCAGCTCCCTATATATTTTTAACAACGACAAGGAACACGCAATTGAGTTAAACTGTTCAATGGCTTTGAAGAGGATAAGAATTTCTCTGATCAATTTTTTTGCTCCGTGCCGTACGCGTAGTTCAATCCAACGAAATACTTATTGATGATGCAGGCCGTACAATAAAAGATTGACAATTTCATCTGCAAGCCTTTCTGGAGTTTTTAACCCACATAACAGTTTAGTAACCGTGAACCGTTCGATAATCCCCATAATACTATCTGCTACTATATCCATATCAATGTCTGTACGAAAATAACCATCCTGTTGCTCGGCGATAAGGTTCATCTCTATTTGATCGGATAATTGTTGCTTTATTTTTTCTGCTTCAGGTGCGACAAATAATCCAATCTGCGTTAAATTTGGATTTCCTTTAAAAAACTGAAATATAGCTGTTAGTTTTCCTTTTATATTTTCAGGAAAAGAAGTCAAACTAACACCGGATTCAATTCGACTTTGTTTTACGAGATTGGATAGCTCAATTCGAAACAAATTTACCAGTTCCTGAAATATTTCCTCTTTTCCTTTGAAATATAAATAAAAAGTTGGCTGAGTTAACGCCGCCCGTTTCACAATGGTGCTAACCTTTGTTTCATAATATCCGTTATGTGCAAATTCTTCTGCTGCAATTTCCAATAATTGCTTTCGACTTTGCTCTCCATTTGCACCTTTTTTTCTTCCACGTTTACCCATTTTACTGACAACTCCAACTAAGATGTTAAATTATATTACTCATGAGTATTATCTGATACTTTTGAATCTTAGTCAAGGTAAATTCTTAGAAAAGTTAAAAAAGGCCTCCATAAGTGGGGGCCTTTTTTAACTTTCAGGTATTTATTTTTAAATCATACTTATTCTCCATAGCTTTGAATCATATTAGCTATATGGGCGTATGATCCGCCAGCTAGTAACGCGGATGCAACCAATACAGCTTCTGAAAGCTCTTCATCAGTTGCGCCGGCTTTATCGGCATTTTTGGTATGAACATCAATACAATATGGACATAACGTAGCATGTCCAACAGCTACTGCGAGGATTTCTTTAAATTTGGCACTTAATTTTCCTTCCTTCATGGCTGCAGCACTGAAATTCGAATACCCCTTAAAAGCGTCTGGTGCACTTTTTCCTAATTGACCAAGTTTTTTTAAATTTGATCTTGCATAAAGTGTGTCAGCTGCTTCCGAATCTTTGGCATTATGCATATTCGTACTATGGGTTACTGCTCCGCCAGCTTCTACTCCGGAAACGACAAATACAGCTTCCACCAATTCCTCAAGCGAAGCACCTGCTTTTTTAGCACTGCGCGTATGCGAATCAATACAATATGGACATTGCGTTACATGTGCAATCGCTACGGCAATAATTTCTTTCTCTTTTTTCGATAGAGCTCCATCTTGAAAAACGCCATCATTATATTCGGAAAAGGCCTTCATCTGTTCAGGAGCCAAATCTTTTAACTGACTTAAATTTTTCATGTATTCTTTTTGATATAGAATAGTCGACATTGCTACCACCCTTTCTTTACATATCACTATTCCCTTCCATTTTAAAAGAAAACATCCATAAGTTAATTTGTCGCAGTTTTTATTTGGATGATGCAAAAGCTTTTTCCAGATTTCTCGCCCCATCTTCAAGAGCATCTTTAGCTTCTGGAACAAATCCGGCAAAGTTAGCAAATCCGTGGATCAAATCTTCATAGTTGTTATACACGACGTTTACCCCATTTGCTTCTAGCTGTTCTGCATAAGCCTTTCCTACATCACGTAACGGATCATACTGGGCGGTCAAAACAGTAGCTGACGGCAAACCGCTTAAATCATGATAAAGAATCGGTGAAGCATATGGATGAAGCATGTCGTCATCATCATTAAAATAATGTTTTCTAAACCACTGCATAGATTCTGCAGTTAAAAAATATCCTTCTGCATTTTCTTTTAATGAAGGCGGCTCCTCTTTAAAGCCTGTTGACGGATACAAAAGCAACTGATAGCATATTTCTGGTGTTTTCCGTTCTTTTGCAATGATACAGGCAACTGCTGCAAGGTTGCCACCAGCACTATCCCCTCCAACAGCAATCCGACTTCGATCAATCGCAAATTCATCTGCGTGTTCTGCAATCCATTCCAGCGAATCATAAGCATCGTCTACTGCAGCAGGAAATTTGGATTCTGGAGCTAAACGATAGTCTACCGAAATAACGACACACGTTGCTGTATTTGCGAGGAATCGGCAAACAGCATCATGACTTTCTAAATCGCCCAAAACCCAACCACCGCCATGGTAATAAACCAGGCCAGGGTATGGGGCTGTCCCTTTATCTGGAGTGTAAACACGTACAGGGATATCTCGTCCTTCTAATTTTAAAACCCGATCCTCAACCTTTTTAACCGGTTCTTCCAGTTGCGGAAGATTTTTTATTGACTCTTTTTCCATTGCTCGATAAGCTTCCGGTGTTATCTCATCCAATGGTGTTTTAGGAAGCGCATTCAATTTGTC